>JANQHZ010001119.1 GCA_028282445.1 Candidatus Binatia bacterium
AACGCGGCGCGTTCGCAAGCCCTCGGCAACGCCGACGTGATCGTCATGTTCGGCGGTCGCTTCAATTGGATCTTCGGAATGGGAAGGCGACACGACCCCAGTTGCAAGATCGTCCAAATCGACGTCGAGCCGGAGGAAGCCTTCTCCGGCGCCGCGATCGACACCATGATGACCGCGGATGCCCGCCTGGCAGCCTCCTCCTTGCTCGAAGCGCTGCGTGGTCGAGAGCTCGCTACGTCCAAGTCCGATTGGCTCGCCACGCTGAGCGCCAAGCGCGAAGCCAATGAGGCGGGCCTGCGCGAATCCCTGGAAGACGATCGCTGCCCGATCAACCCATACCGTCTGGTCAACGAGATCCGAGCCGCACTACCGCGCGACTCCATCGTCACCGCCGAGGGCGAGACGGTCATGGGAATTTGCCGAGCCGTCCTGCCCAGCTACGAGAACCGCGCGCGAATGAACGCCGGCACGACCGGATGCATGGGCGTCAGCGCACCATACACCCTCGGCGCCAAGCTCGCGTGTCCCGAGCGCCCCTCGGTCGCGGTCCTCGGTGACTACGCGTTCGGCGCCGCCGCCATGGTGGTCGAGACAGCAGCGCGGGTCGGCGCAGCTCCCGTATTCATCGTTGCCAACAACGAGGGGATTGCCGGCCACATGATCCAGGACTTCATGCTGCCGCCCGATTCTCCGCAGATCGCCAGCCTGCTGCCGGCGCGATACGACAAGCTGGCCGAGATGGTCGACGGACACGCCGAGCACGTCGAGACTCCAGGTGAAATCCGTCCCGCTCTCGACCGCGCCCTCGACTCCGGAAAGGTCGCTGTGGTGCACGTCAGGGTCGACCCAAAAGCGCGGAGGCTTTCGGGCTCGAATTACCTTCAGTAGCTTTGAAACCGCAGATGAAGCGGGTTGATTTGGCGCACTGGGTAATTCTTACGGCGGCCCTCGCGGTTCTGTGTTGCAGCGGGATGGCCTACGCCGGGCCGCCGCCTTGCGATGCGACGGCCGCACGGCACGCCGTTGCGCTATCCGGCGAGGTTGCCGGCGCGAGAAACTTCGGTATTGCGGTCGGTCCGGGTTGGACCTTTCTGCTGGAGCCCGACCGCTACGGTTGGAACCTGAGGCTTCGCGCCGCCGACGGAGTCGACCTCAGCCAGGTGACACCGCCGTTTCACGGCACCAATGCCAGGCAGCTCTTCGGTTGGCATTTCCGCAACCGCGACAACACGGCTTCCAACAGCGGCGAAATCAACGCACCGCAACGCCTTCGCTTGTTCACCTTTTCACCGGAGATCGAAGGCACTGGCGGCTTCAAACCGCCGCGCGGCAATGCCGGCGAGGTGCAGGCAAACGGGCGCGGCTGGATATACGTGCATGACTTCGGTCTCGCCGACCTCGAGCCCGGACAGCGTGCCCGCATGGTGTACCTGCGCTTCGGCGCCTGCCTGACCTGGCCAAAGTCCCAGGAGGAGATCGCAGCGGCGGCCGATGCCGCAAGTCCACGATATCTCGACGAGGAGATCGAGATCTTCGCTTCGTGCGGACTGCAAGCGCCCTACCGACTTCGAGCCTACCTGTTGCCGCGACTGCACGGAGGCGACTTCGACGGCGACGGAGCACTCGACTCGGCCGCGCCGGTGGTCCGCGAGCGCGACCAAAAGCACGGTCTCGCCGTCTGCCGGTCCGGAAGCCGACTCGAGCTGATTGGCTTCGATCGACCGATCGACGGCCTCGAACCCGGCTACTTCGAGCGAGCCGAAACATGGCGCGTTCAGCCGGGAAGCGATCCGACGGACACTCCGCATCGACGCTATGCACGTGACGTCATCACCATCGAACGAGTCGAGAAGTCGAGCTATACGATCTACTGGCACGACGACCGTTTTCGCGCCCGCCGCGACTAAGGCGCTTCCCCATTTGTGGTGACATGTGGTCATCTGTGGCTAGAATTCCCAACTCCACGAGCGACAAAGGAGCAGAGCAATGCCCGGACCGTTGGATGGTATTCGCGTTCTCGATTGGACGATCTGGCAGCAGGGCCCGGTGGCATCCGTGATGCTCGGCGACATGGGCGCGGACGTCATCAAGATCGAGGAGCTCGAGTCGGGCGACCCTGGCCGCCATCTCTTCGGCATCGGCGGCAAGAGTCTCGGCCAGGATTTCTATTTCGAGGCCAACAATCGCAACAAGCGCAGCGTCGCGCTCAATCTCAAGACCGAGGAGGGTCGTAAAATCGTTCACGACCTGATCGCCGAGTCGGACGTCTTCGTGCAGAACTTCCGCAAAGGGGTGGCCGGCAGGCTCGGTCTCGACTACGCGAGCTTTCGCGAGATCAACCCGAAACTGATCTATGCGAGCGCGACCGGCTACGGACCGAACGGACCGGACAGCGCCGAGCCTTCCTTCGACCATCTCGGCATCGCACGCTCCGGAATCATGCGC
>JANQHZ010001120.1 GCA_028282445.1 Candidatus Binatia bacterium
CCCCGAGGTCGATGGCGACCGCGAGCTCAAGGCGCTGATGGCCGACTACTGGGTGAGCTTCGCGGCAACCGGAAACCCGAACGGCACAGGCCGCCCGGAGTGGTCGCTCTTCAAGCGCGACGATCCGCAGTGGATGGTACTCGACCACGAGGCCCGGATGCAGCCGCTGCCGAACCGCGAGATCTTCGAGGCCTTCGATCGGCGACGCTTTCGACGGATGGCCGAGCGCGGATCAATGGCCAAAACTGCGGAAGCGAAATAGCTGCCAGCAAATACCGCCCCTCTGTCAGAGGGTGTCGATTCTCACATCGCATCGTTGCCCCCCTTTGAAAAAGGGGGGTTCGGGGGGATTTTGACATCGATCCCTTCCGATAAATCCCCCTCAGTCCCCCTTTTTCAAAGGGGGAGGTCATTTGAGAAGCGGTGTCGAGGTTCTACTCGACGATACGACGGAATGTCAGATTGACCCGCGGCCCGCAGGGCTTCGTCCGTTTCGGCAGCGCGTGCTTCCAGTGGCGCTGCGTTTCACCCTTCATCACGAGCAGGCTTCCCGAGCCGAGCTCGAGCGCTACCCGCCCCATCGATGTGTCGTGCCGATGCTTCATCACGAACCGTCGCGTTTCTCCGAGGCTGAGTGACGCAATCGTCGGCCGCGGCCCCAGCTCGCGTTCGTCGTCGCTGTGGTAGCCCATGCCGTCGCGGTGATCTCGGTAGTAGTTGAGTAACACACTGTTGAACGTCGCGCCCGACGCCCGTTCGACGGCGGCCTTGAGCGCACGCAGCGTCACCGTCCAGGGCGAAGGATCGAAGCGAGTACCCGAGTACGTGTAGCTACACCCGCGGTCGCCGTACCACGCAGTCAAGCGCGGCTGTTTCACGGAACGACCCCACATCACGATGTCGCGGCTCTGCCAGTCGATCTCGTCAATCAGGGCTCGCATCAGCTTCGCGGGATCGTCTCCCAACTCGATGCGTGGCGCATAGAACACCTCGCCGCCGCGCAGCGGCAAGCGCTCCAACCTCGATGCTCCCGTAAACAACTCAGATTGCACGTTTCGACTAGATCTGGGCCCGACCTGCAGCAAAGCGGTGAATCTGCAAAAACTTTCTCCTGCATCTTCTGCTTTGCATGTCTCTTGCGCAGCTTGTCCAGTGTCCGCGATCCCTCCGGACGCGGGACGGCCCTTTGCCTGATGAGCGGACGACGCCTGCCCGGAGCTTGATCCGCCTGGTCAATCTCGCACTCGAGGATCCGGACGCAGCACCGTGGAGTCGATGGATCCGCAAGCATCCGTCAGCATCGCCGACCTGGTCATGGCGGTAAGCAACAGCCTGCTCGACTGCTTCCAAACGCCTGCTGGGAGCGCCGGCCACAGTGGTTGGTCCGGCGCTCCCCCGACGAGAAGAGATCGCGGAGGTGCGGGCGAGCCCGCACCTCCGCGCCGTTCTTTACAGTCCGAGGTGATCCGCCAATCGCTCGCGATGCTCGAGCGGATCGCCGAACAACGCCGCGCTGCTTTTGGCGCGCTTGAAGTAGAGATGGGCCGGATGCTCCCAGGTGAAGCCCATGCCACCATGCACCTGAATGGTGGCATTGGTGATGTCGAAGTACGCCTCCGAGCAATACGACTTGGCGATCGCAGCCGCCGCCAGGATCTCGTTGTCGTCATCACTTTCCGATGCCCGGAAAGCCGCGTAGTAGGCAGCCGACTTGGCGAACTCGACCTCGACCAGCATATCGGCACAGCGGTGCTTGATCGCCTGGAACGAACCGATCGCACGTCCGAATTGCATACGCGTCTTGGCGAACTCGGTCGAAAGCTCGAGACACATCTGCGCCCCACCGACCTGCTCGGCTGCGAGCGCGATGGTGGTGAGCGCCACCGCCCGGCTAAGGGCTGCCGTCTGATCGCCGCCCTTGTCCACGCGCGTCGCCTGGGTCCCCGACAACTCGATGCTCGCGAGCTTGCGGGTCGTATCGAGGGTCGGCGTGAGCTCGCGCTTCAGGTTGTCGGCGCCGGGCTCGACGCGGAACAAGCCAATACCGTCATCGGTGCGTGCGGCGACCAGGATGACATCGGCGATGTGTCCGTCGAGGACGTAGCTTTTGTTTCCGGTCAACCGCCACGCGCCGCCATCCGCCTCGGCTTTCGTCGACACCTCCTCGACTTCCCAGCCCTTGCCGGCGTCAACCAGCGCAACGGTCGCGACGCTCTGCCCGGCGGCGATCGCCGGAAGGATCTCGCCCTGCGCCTCGTCGGAGCCGGCCTGCACCAGCGCGTTCACCGCAAACACCGCGGTAGACAGGTAGGGGGCACACAGCAGAGAACGTCCCATCTCTTCGGTCACGATCGAAAGCTCGACCGGTCCGAAACCGGCGCCGCCGTGGGCTTCGGGCACCACCATGGCTTGCAACGCCATCTGCTCGGCCATCTGGGTCCAAACCTCTTCAGAGTACCCCGAGTCGGTTGCCATCAGTGAGCGGACCGCCTGCTCGTCCGACTTCCCTTCCAGAAAGCGGCGTACCGTTTGCCGCAATTCTTCGTGCTCATCCGTGAATGCAAAATCCATCGTTGTCATCCTCTTTCGGGCGTTTGCCCGGAACCAAAGCGTACACGCCGGAGCGCGCGACTCGCGCAGCGCTCCTTCGATTGGAATCCTGTCGACGTCGGGCCTCTTCAGCCGCCGCGGGGAACATCCTTCCAGGCGACATCCTTGTCGACACGCGGCTCACCCGGCAGACCGAGTACTCGCTCACCGAGAATATTGCGCATGATCTCGGACGTCCCGCCCTCGATCGAATTGGCGCGCGAACGCAGGAATTGGTACTTGGCGTAGGTCAGAGAATCGCGACGCTCTTCCGCCTCCGGTCGGCGCAACTCATAGCCCGGCTCGTACACCAGGGCCTCGGGACCGAGGACTTCGAGTCCGCACTCCCAGATTTTCTTGTAGAGCTCGGCTTGCGCCAGCTTGCCGACCGAACCTTCCGGTCCGGGATTGCCGGACTTCGCCGCGGCGCGCGCGCGCTGACTGGTCAGGCGCAGCAGCTCGCCCTTGATGTAGAGCTGGGTGATCTGATCGCGCAACACCGCTTTGGCGGTCTTGGAGTGCTTGTCTGCGTTGCTTTTCCACAGGCTCTGTAGAATCCCGATCGGGCCGCCGCCTTTGCGGCCGGAGCCGCCGCCGAGCGCCGTGCGCTCGTTCATCAGGGTGGTGATCGCGACCTTCCAGCCGTCTCCCTCCTCGCCCAACATGTACTCGTTCGGGATGCGAACGTCGTTGAGGAAGACTTCGTTGAACTCCGCCTCGCCCGTGATCTGGTAGAGCGGCCGGACGTCGACGCCAGGCGCTTCCATGTCGAGCAGAAAGTACGACATGCCTTTGTGCTTCGGCAGGTCGGGATTGGTGCGGGACACCAGCATTCCCCACTTGGAGATGTGGGCCAGGGTGGTCCAAACCTTTTGGCCGTTCACGACCCAGTCGTCACCGTCGCGAACCGCGCGGCTCGACAGCCCGGCTACGTCGGAACCGGCGCCCGGCTCGGAGAAGAGCTGACACCAGATATCCTCACCGGTAAAGATGCGCTTGATCAGGGTCTTCTTCATCTCGTCGGTGCCATAGGTCAGAACGACCGGCGCACCCATCCCGATACCGATCGGATTGACGTTGAGGTCCTCGTAGAAGGTCTTCGCACCCTGGCGCAGCTCGTCGTTGACGATCGCCTGCATCTTCGGGTTGAGGCCGAGGCCACCAAGCCCCTCCGGAAAGTGGACCATCGCCAAGCCGTGATCCCACTGCTTGCCGCGAAAGGTGTACTGGTCGACTTCGTCCGGGTTGACTTCCTGCAAGAGCTTTCGCGTGCGTTCGCGAAGCTCTTCCTCGCTCATTTCGACATTTGCCATCGTTCTCTCCTTGTCAGCTCTCGATCTCGTATCGAACGGGAATTCGTTTCGGGCCGGGCACGAAGCTCGCGTGCAGATTCTCGACGGGGCCGGTGATCTCAATGCTCTTCACGCGTTCGGCAAAGATGCGGAAGAAGACACGCAGGTCCAACCGCGCCAGGTGCGCGCCCAGGCAAAAATGCTCGCCGACACCGAAGCCGAGATGCGGGTTCGGGTCGCGGTCGATGCGGAAGGTAAACGGATCCGCGAACACATCCTCGTCGCGGTTGGCCGAGGCGTAGAATAGAGCGAGCGAATCGCCCTCTTTGATTTGCTGCCCGCGCAGAACGGTGTCGCGCGTGGCCGTTCTCGAAAAGTGGTTCACGGGAGTCGTCCAACGCACGATCTCCTCCGCGGCGATCTCGGCCAGCGACGGATCGCGCCGCAGCTTCTCCAGTTCGGCCGGGTGCTCGATCAACGCCAGCAAGCCTCCGGCGATCGCGTTGCGGGTGGTATCGTGACCGGCGACCATCACCAGAAAATAGTTCGAAAGCAGCTCGAACACCGGGGGATCCTCGCCGTTCAGCTTGGCGCCGGCGAAAACCGTCGTCAGATCGCCGCGCGGATCCTCGCGGCGCTCCTGCAACAACCCGGATACGTACTCGAAGGCTTCGGTGAGAAAACCCAGGCGATCTTCACGCGAATCACCCTCGCGCTGAAAGTCCGGGTCTTCGATACCGAAGTTCTCGTTGGTGACCTTGAGGACGAAGCCTTCCTTCTCGCGCGGAATACCGAGCATCTCCGTAATCATCCGCAACGGCTGGACGGCCGCGACCTCGTTGACGAACTCGACCTCGGCCGGATTCTTGCGGGCGAGGTCGTCGAACAGCTCGTGCGTGATCACTTCGAGCCGCTCCTCCATCTTGCGCACCGCACGCGGTGTAAACCAGTGGCTGACCAAGGCCCGGTAGTCACGATGCTCGGGCGGATCCATGTTGACGAGCATCTTGAGGGGCGGCGCCTCCTCGAGACTCGGCTGATCCTCCGGCGGCTCCGGAAAGAGAACGAACCGTCCCTCGCTCTTGAACAGCTCCGGCTGTTTCGAGATCTCGATGATGTCGGCTTGTTTGGTCACCGCCCAGAACGGCTTGTACCCCTCCGGATGAAAACGATGCAGGGGGGACTCTTTGCGCAGCCGCGTCCACTCTTCGTGAGGGTAGCCGCGGTCGCCGTAGCGCTTGGCCGTGATGATGTCGAGCTCGTCGAGTGGTGTCTGCACTACTTCATTCTCCGTCGGCGGGACCCCGCCTTCTTTTCCGACACCGCCGCGAGGCCGCCCTCGACGAATGTCAGCATGTCCTCGAGAAACGCTTCATCCACTGCCGGCGCGTCGGGGTCACGCCCCCACGCCGGACAAAAGAAGCGCTTGGTCTGAAACCACCCGGTCATCAGGGAGTACGTCATCGCGTGCAGATGCGCCGGGTCGATATCGCCGCGAATTTCGCCCGCCTCTTGCGCGCTGCGGAACTGCTCCGTGTGCTGGTTCATCAGCTTCTCGAGCGAAGGCGGCAGACCCTTCTCCGCCTCGAGCTCGGCCCACGTCGCCAGACGCAGGTATTCCCGGTTCCGCTTGAAGAAGCCGAAGCTACCGCGGATGCGGGCCAGGATTCCGTCGATGCTTGCCTGCGCCTCACCGGCCGCCTGCTCGCGCCCGCTCCCCTCGCGGCCGTACGCATCGATGACCTCACGCCACAGTTGGCGCTTGCTGCGAAAGTAGTGGTGCACGAGCCCCTTGGTGAAACCGGCTCGCTCCGCGACCGCCGCGACCGAGGTCGCCGCGAAGCCCTTCTCGGCGAACGCCTCGCGCGCTGCGCTGAGAATCGATCCGCGCGCCGCGTC
>JANQHZ010001152.1 GCA_028282445.1 Candidatus Binatia bacterium
TGCGACGACAGAACCAGGGAGTAGTGCAGGACGATGAAGAGCAAGAAGACGAAAGCGACCAGGAAGAGCAGGGATGGCGGGTAGCCGATCCCGACCGCGCCGGCGACGTAGTCGAGTAGCGGGCGATAGACCGATAGCGCTACGAGGACGATCGCGGCGCTCAGCCACAGGATCGCGTACCGCGGGTTGAGGCTACTCCTGCGCATTGCGCTGACGACGAACCACACCAGCAGTACCCCCATGGTAAGGGCGACGATCTCGAGCAGGTAGGTTTCGTAGTAGTGGAACAAGAAAGCTCCGCGACCCGGTCAGTCCGACTTGACCGGGCTCAGGTGCACGATCAGTAAGGCGAGGATTACCTTGACCATGTAGAAGCCGGAGTACAAGGCGCTAATCGACGACGTGCCGGTCGTCCGCTCCCGCATGACCACCGGGATCTCGCTGGTCCGGCAGCCGGCGGCAGCCGCGATCACCAGCGCCTCGGTTTCGGGGTAGTCGTCCGGATGGGTTTCGGACAGAGCTTCGAGCGCGCGGCGGTTCAGCCCCCAGTAGCCGGATGTCGGGTCGGTCGTGCGGGTCCCGATCAGCGCGGAGACGATCGACAAGATGAAGATGCCCAGGCGTCGAACGACCGTCGATTGGAAACCTTCGCGCGCCAGGAAACGGGACCCGACGACGACGTCGGTTTCGCCCCGGGCGAGTGTCTCGACGAAGTCGGGGATGTACTTGGGGTCGTGTTGCCCGTCGCCGTCTTGCCGCACGACCGTGTCGTAGCCGTTGCGCAGGGCGTAGAGGTAACCCGTCTGGACCGCCGCACCGATGCCGAGATTGCAAGGGTGGCGGACGACGTTGGCCCCCGCCGCACGGGCTCGTTCGGCGGTGTCGTCGGTCGAGCCGTCATCGATCACGACGATCTCGTAGTCGCAGTGACTTCGAATGTCGGCGACGACCTCGGCGATGGCTCCGGATTCGTTGAACGCCGGGATGATGACCAGGATACGCATCGTTGCCATCAGTCGCGCAGGGCGATCTCGCCGACTCCCATGCGATAGAGTCGCAGCCACTGCCAGGCATCGATCGAAGAGATACGGGCTTGGTGCTGAACGGCCCGTCGCTTGCGCAGCGCACTCGGCAGTCCGCGCAGGGCTGCCGCCCACGCTCGAAAGAGGATGCCCACCAGCTGCGTGCGCGACTGGGCTTCGGCGAACTTACCGGCGGCGCCGCGTTTGGTGATCGCTCCCCAAGCTTGCCCGGCGAGCCTCAGCCCGGTGAATAGCGGTGTCAGCGCCAACATCGACGTAGGAAGGCACTTGGCCGACACCCACACCCGGTTGCGTTCGACCAAGAACGCCTTCTCCGGCGAGTACGGAGACGTGGCGGCTGAGTACTTGTGATAGACGACCGCGGCGGGGACGAAGCGGCACCGCCAGCCTTTCAGCTGGGCGCGCAGGGCGAGGTCGGTGTCTTCGCAGTACGCGAAGAGATCGGTGTCGAACAATCCGACGTCGGCGAGCATCGATCGCCGCAGGAGCATTGCGCAGCCGCTCGGGATCAGAATTTCTTCTTCCCGGTCGTATTGACCCCGGTCTCGTTCGAGACGACCGCGACCCCGACTGAGACCGTCGGGGTAGAGCAGGTGACCCACGTTGTCGATGATCTCGGGGTCCTGGAAAGACAGGATCTTCGGCGCGAAGCTTCCGAAGTTGGGAAAGCGATCAGCCGAGTCGACGAGGGTCGCCAAGCAGGCAGGAGCGACTTCGGTGTCGGCGTTGAGCGCGAATACGAAACGTCCGCGCGAGGCGAGGATTCCGGCGTTCAATCCGCCCCCATAGCCGCAGTTGTCCTCGAGCTCGATGACCTTGATGCGGTTGCCGAAGCGGTCGCGGACGAGCGCCAGGGAATCGTCGGTCGAGGCGTTGTCGACCAGGATGATCTCCATGGGGACGTGCTGTCGCAGCAGAGACCCGAGGCACACCTCGAGGTCGTCGCGGCCGTTCCAATTGACCACGATCGCAGATACGTCGACGGCCGGGTCGTGCTCGGAGAGGGTTCCGATCGGGAGGTCTTCCATGGCAATCGCTCATCCTATGCGGGCCTGAGCTAAGGATCAAAGCAGTGCGCGAGCTCGCCGTCGGCCGGTTCGATTCCCGCCGGTCGGCAGTCGAAGAGCGTCGTCCGGCGGGGCTTGGGTGTAGGCAGCCGACCGTCTGTCAGCCGGCGCGAGGCTAGTGTTACGAATCGGAAGTTCGTTGCAATAATCTCGGCGAGCAATCGACGTTCGTGCCAGGGCGCGACGACGAAGCAACATCAGGGATATTTCGAGGAGGAGCAACGCCGGCACGGACGTCGAGGGCCGGCGAAATTGAAACGAACTTCCGATTCGGGGCACTAGCGGCGGCGGACCAGTCGTCCCTCGCCAGGACGGAGGGGCAGCGCCGGCGCGGTCTTGGTCCACACAAGCAAGCGGTCGTCGAATACGTCCAGCTCTCCCCCGGGCTGGAGTGCTACGGTTGTCGTCCGGCGATAGTCCCGATTGACCAGCAGTACCGCGGTCCTGCCGTCGGGGTGCTCGAACTCTCCGGCGACGATCGAGCCGGTGCCCACCGCATTGATGACGCCGGGGGCGGCGGCCGCGCCGAATTCGGACAGCGAGTCCCAAACGGCGGTCGAGCGGAACCCGGCGAGCTCGCCGGCGACGGCGCGGATCCTTGGGTTCAGCTCGGCGACCCGGCGGTAGTGCTCCGTTCGGAGACCGCCTTCGATGATCCCCTTGCGAAAGCGATACGGCAGGTTGTCGCGTACCTGAGTCGGCGTCCAGTAGGCGAAGTACGAGATTCCACGCGCTCCGAAGGCTAGCGCGTGAAAGACCTGCCAGGCGACTTCCGCGTCGCCGATCTCGCGGTAGTCGGCATGCGGCATGAGCTGCACGATCAGCATGAAGGGAACGTCGTACTCCAGCGACAGCTCGCGGAAGACCCCGAGATTCTCGAAGAACGAGGGCCGGTCGCCATCGATGAGGAACGGGTAGTGGTCGTAGCTCAGCAGGTCGGGGCGAGTCTGGAAGACGTAGCTCTCGGCGTATTCGCGATAGTCTTCGGGGCCCGGGAATACATAGTCGGGCAATAGGTTTACATAGCCGATTCGCCCCGGCGCCTGGTTGCGAATGCGGCGCCGCAAGGCGGCGATGTCCGGATAGATGGCGGAGTTGCTCGGCTCGTCGAGCAGGAAGATCCCGGCCAGGCTGTCGTGTTTGCGATAGGCCGCCAGCGCCTTGTTCGCTCTGGCTTGCCAACCGTCGGGCAGCGGTGTGGCCGCGGTGACACGGGTGTCCTTGATGAGCATCTTGAGGCCGTTGCGCGCCGCGATGCGTAGGGCTCGATTGTTGAGTCTGGGGGTGACCGGGCCCTCGCAAGTCGCGCCCACCAGGTTGAAGCCGGCCTCGGCGATCTCGCGGGCTCGATCGTCGTCGAAGGAATCGAGCGGC
>JANQHZ010000048.1 GCA_028282445.1 Candidatus Binatia bacterium
ATCAAGATGATGCTGGTCGATTTCTTCTTGGTGTTGACGCCCTGGCGTTTGACCTCTTCCGGGAGGTTGGGCTCGGCCAACTTGACTCGGTTCTGAACCAAGACCTGCGCCATGTCGAGGTTGGTGCCGACCTCGAACGAGACCGTGAGGTTGTACGATCCGTCGTTGGCGCTGGTCGACGACATGTAGATCATGTCCTCGACGCCGTTGACTTGCTGCTCGATCGGAGCGGCTACGGTCTCCGCGACGACCCGGGCGTTGGCGCCTGGGTAGACCGCGGACACCTGCACCGTGGGTGGCGTGATCTCCGGGTACTGGGCGATCGGAAGCCCCAGCAGCGTCACGACGCCGCTGATCACGATGACGATCGACACGACGGTCGCGAAGATCGGTCGCTCGATGAAGAACTTGGAGAACATGAAGGTTCAGGCGCGCCGCGACCTACGGCTCGACCGGAGTATCGCCTTTGGGCTTCCTGGCAGCGGCGCGCAACGCCGAAGTCTTGAACGCCGACATCTCGGTCTTCTCGGCGTCGACCGCCAAGCCGGGGCGCGCGCGCTGGACCCCTTTGACGACGATCCATTCATCGCCGGTCAGGCCGTCCTCGATCACCCGCAGACCGTCCAAAAGCTGCCCTTCCACGATGTTGCGCTTCTCGACGACGCCCTCGGAATTGAGGACCATCACGAAGGTTCCCGACTGGTCCGTGCCAATCGCTCGCTCGGTCACCAGCTTGGTGTCGGGGCGAACCCCGGCGATCAGCCTCACCCGCGCGAACAGACCCGGAACCAGTGCCGGCGGATCGCCCGCGCTGTTCTTGAACCGCCCCCGCAGCTGCATCGTGCCGGTATCGGCGTCGACGCCCGACTCGGCGAAATCGACCACGCCCTCGTGCGGGAAACCCTCGTCGTTGGCCAGCGCCATCAGCAGCTTCGAACCGGACTCGCTCCAGCTATCCGCGCCCTGTTCCAGGCGCTGCGCCGCCCGCCCACTCTTCCGCTCGTTGGCGAATACCTTGAGCAGATCACGCTCGTTCAGGGTGAAGTAGACGAACATCGGGTCGTAGCTGGTGATATCGGTCAGCAGGGTCGCCTCCCCTTCGCCTACCAGATTACCTATCGTGACCTGTTCGCGGCCGACACGGCCGGCGATCGGCGCCTGCACGCGCGTATACTCGAGATCGAGCTCGGCGCGCGCGATGCGCGCCTCCGCACTCTTGATCGCCGCATCAGCCTGGCGTGACTCGCCACGCCACTTGACGACTTCGGCCTCGCTGCCGGCTTGGCGCTCGAATAGCTTCTGCGCCCGGCGCAGCTCGATGTTGGCGCGATCGAAGCTCGCTTGCGCGCTGGCGAGCTCGGCCTGCGCCGACTGCAGAGCCGCGTCGTACTCGCGCGGGTCGATGGTGAACAGCAGATCGCCTTTCTTGACCCGCGTACCCGGCACGAAATGCATCTCCCGCAACACCCCGGAAACCCGCGCCCGCACCAACGCCGTGTTCGATGCCGCGGTGTTGCCGGTGAACTCGATGAAGTCCGTGACATCCTCGCGTAGCGGCTGCGCGATCGTCACCTTCGGCGGTGGTGGGGCCGCATATTGATTGGGCTCCTTGCATCCCGCAAACGCCAAGACAGCCAAGGCGACGCTCGCCACTCGTGTGCTCTTACAAGCCATCATCGTCGACTCCTCCGGCCCGAAGCGAGCGGATTCCTGATCGAACGGGAGAGTATGGCGAGAAGTCGGCGGGCAGACAAGGCCCGCGAACCCTACGTGTAGGGAGCACTGGAGATGTCCGGTGGCATAAGCACTTAAAGATGTCCGGTCGGACTGGGTACACCGCAGCGGATGGAAATCGAGCGGCGAGTGGC
>JANQHZ010000067.1 GCA_028282445.1 Candidatus Binatia bacterium
TCTCTGGAGAACCGGTACTGCACAGCTGCTCGCGGAGGAGTAAAAACTCGACGAGTAACGGATCCATACCGCGAGCGAATCGAAGGCATCCGGTCGACGATGAAGTCTCCGTGTCCTCTGTGCCTCTGTGGTGAGAAAAAATCAGGACCAGATCTTCCACGGTGGGCGGCCGCTCTCCCAATCCCGTTCAAGACTTTTCTTGTCCTTCCAGGTGTCGAGACACTGCCAGTATCCGTCGTGCTCGTAGGCGGCCAGTTGCCCCTCCGCCGAGAGAGCCTGCAGGGGGCCCTCCTCCCACATCACCGAACCTTCGATCTTATCGAGCGCCGCCGGATTGAGGACGTAAAACCCCCCGTTGATGCGCCCGTGATCGGGCATCGGCGTATCGCCGAAGTCGGTGACGCGCCCGTCGTCGACCTCCGGGATCCCGAAGCGGCGCAGGGGGCGCACAGCCGTCAGCGTCGCGAGAACACCTTGCTTGCGGTGGAACTCGATCAGTCGCTTGATGTCGATATTCGCGACGCCGTCGCCGTAGGTCATGCAGAACGCAGATTCGTCCGATACCCAGCGGCGAATCCTCACCAGACGTTCGCCGGTGGTGGCTCCCTCCCCGGTATCGACCAGAGTCACGCGCCAGTCATCGGTCGGCGCCGAGTGGTACTCGATGTGCCCCGAGGCGGTGTGTACCGTGACGTCGGACTGGTAGAGCCGAAAGTCGCGAAAATAATCTCTCACGACGTTACCGAGAGTTCCGAGGCAGACTACGAAGTCACGGATCCCGTGCGCGGCGTAGATCTGCATGATGTGCCACAGGATGGGTTGGCCGCCGATCGGAATCATCGGCTTCGGACAACTGCGGGTCTCCTCCCACAGACGCGTCCCCTCCCCCCCGGCCAGGATGACTGCCTTCACAATGGGAAGGTGTTAACGGATCGCGCCTGAGGCCGCAAACTTGCGAAACGATACCCGCGCCGCGCAAGCCCGCGGTTCTGTGGGAATCCCTGGAAGCCCCTCACGCCCCCTTGGACCGAAAAACCCGGAAGCTGCTAAGCTCTCTGGAGATGTCCGGGTTCTCCATTAGCGAAGAGCAGCGCCAAACCTACGACCGGGACGGCTTCCTGGTCACGCCGGCTGCCTTCGGCGAGGCCGAGTTGGCACCGGTGCGGGCGGCGATCGCCGACGCGTGGTCGCTGCGCAAGGGCGAACGCGCTCGCGCGGAAGAGGTGCGCTGGGATCGCCTCCGGCCCGAGTTGCCGCGCCTGCACCGGGTCAACCAGTCGGCCGCCGCATTTTGTCGCTCGCCGGTCTTCGCGGCGATCGCAGCCGCGTTTATCGGCCCCGACGCCGACATGATGTGGAACCAGGCCCATGTCAAAGCAGCCGACGAAGACGGCATGACGGCCTTCCCGTGGCATCAGGACGGCGCCTACGCGGATATGGAGAAGCCCAACACCTTGAGCTGCTGGGTCGCCCTTACCGCGTGCGACGCCCGCAATGGCGCCATGTTGATGGCGCCCGGCAGTCACGGATCCATCCTCCGCCACGAGTGGGACGACGAGCTCAAGTACATGGCTTGCGAGGCACCCGACGATACTTTCCAACTCGAGCTCGAGCTCGGACAGGTTGTCGTCTTCGGGCCGCGGACCGCGCACGCCAGCCCGCCCAACCTCAGCGGCGAAAATCGCTTCGGCTACAGTCTGTCGTTCAGCTTACCCGAGAACCGACTGCTCCCCAGCCGAGCGCCGTTTGGCGATCAGGTGCCGCTCATCCGCGGCGGACGCCATATCGACGAGGTCATGCGCGACTACGTGCGTGGAGTTGCCTCGACGAGGGAGGTCGGCGATCGCGTCGTCAGGTGGATCCTCGAGCGCTTACCGAACCAAAAACACGCGATCGCCGCCGCTCTGAAGGCCTACCGCGACGCCGTCCGTGGTGGCGACGCGCAGCACAGCCGGGACGCCCTCAGCTCGCTCTTCGCTATCAGCGAGGACGACGTCAGCATCAACGGCGACCTCATCCGGGCGCGCACCGACCCCGATGCGATCATGCGCGAGTACCCGCATCTGAGCCGCGACGTCACACTCGACGAACGCAGACAGCTGTTGTTGCGCGCGCTCGAGCTCGACCCCGACCACAGCGAAGCGAAATCGGCACTCGCGCGGTTGGGGTGAAGCCGGTCTAGCTTCCGACAGACGGCCGCGCCCGATCGACAACGCAAGCTGCGTGCTTCGCTACGCGGGTGGACGGTCGCGGTGATCGGCAACGTAGGCGGCGTACCAATCGGTGTCGGCAACCCAAACGCCCTCGGAGTTTGCGCACAGCTCACGCCCAACCAGACCCTGCACGCGATCCACGGCGTCCGGATCGGAGCCGCCCGACCCCAGCAGCTCTGCGGCCTCGATTTCGCGCGGACTGTCGAGAGACCCCTCGACCGCAACGGCGACTCTGTTGCCGTATCGATCGACCACCTGCACTCGCGTCGCGACACCGCGCCAACGCTCGGCAAGTCCCGGCTCCTTATCGTCGATCGCATCCAGCAGCCGCCCACCCAGGTCGAGGCTGGCCGCACACGAGAGCGCGCACGGGGAGTGCGACAGCAGAGCCAGCCCCGGCTGCAGCCACTGCGTGATCGGCGAAACTGGTTCGCCCCGTGCCGGAAGGAGAGCCCACGCCAGATTGGTGTCGTTGTGTTCCAACACACGCGAGAAGCGCGCCGTGCAGCACGACGGGTACCCTAGCAACTCACCCATCTTCGCCGACGCATCGTTCACGACTTGCGCTCCGCCCCGAACCAGAAGCGCGCGCTCGAGCTCACAGGCCGTCGACAAGGTCGGCCGATCGCGCGCAACGATCATCGTGACCGCGCCATCGGGCGTCGGTTCGCTCGGCGAAACGACATCGACCAGCAAGCCACGGCGCAGGACATTCGCCCGGATCTCGTCCACATAGGCGGGCGGCAATCGATCCAGCTTCACCGCTCTTCGCAACTCCGCCTCGATCGCCGTGAGCTCGATATCCCACGGGCGCAGAGAGGTTCGTCCGCCATCCAAGCCGCGGCTGTTCGGCGGCAAAGGCGCGCCGTAGAAGGACCGGCGCTCCAGGCGCAGGTCGAGACCACGCGATGCCAAGCCCTCTCCCCACGCATCGAATATTCCCTCCAGCGTCGCCCCATCGGAGGCAACCCGCTCTTTCTCTAGTTGCCGAAACACGTGGAACGCCGGCGCGAGCGAGTCGTCGTCTCTGTCACCGATCAATTCGATCGGAAGAATCCCATAGCGTCCATTTTCGGCGGCGAATCGCTCGCCAAATGCGACCGGCGCAAGGCGCATCCGCATCGAGATCGAGCCGCACTCGACCACGACGAAAAGTTGCCGAGGCGGCTCGCTCGCCGGAACAATCGCTCGCTCGCGCATCCTGCGGAACGCTAGTCCAACCACGGAAACGCGGCAAATCGCCGGAGGCCGCGACTTGACATCGGCTGGGCTCGAGTTGTTGTCTCCGGCCTCATGGGCGGTCGACTGGACATCGAATGGATCGCGATGAAGGCCGGGGTCAAGCCCGCCAATCGCGTCAGCATCTCGCCGCAACGCGCCGACGAAACCGAGGCCCGGTTGAAGCGCGACGGATTCGCGGTCGTTCGTAGCGCAAGGGCCGTCGAGTTTCCCGGGCGCGAGGCTTCTCTGATTCTCTATGTCGCGCCGAGCGCCGAGTATGCGCGCGAGCTTGCCGAGACCGAAGAACCTCTGCTTCCCCCGAACCAGGGGTCCATGTCGCTCGACGAAGAGATCGCACAGCACACCCGCTTCGGTTCACTGCTCGGCTTTCCCGGGTGCTGCGTCGACGAATTCTGCAATCGCCTTCGTCGCGGCATTACCTGCCGCATCGAAGGAGGTTTCGCCGACGAAGACTTCGTCGCCGCCGAATGCGCCGCCCGCGCATCCGTGCGCCTTCTCGGCCGCCTCAACGATCTTTCGCCGGATCGTCGAGCACGTATCGTCACCTTCTACCCGTGCCGCTACGACTGCTCGGCCGCGTCGGAGTACGCCACCGCCGTATTCGAAGCTGCGACCCAAACAGATCCAACCGCGGCAGGGGTACTGCGTTCGGCGCTGCTCGGCGAGATGTGGATCGGCGTCGACGGAAGTCGAGGAAGCGCCCTGGGCAGCGACACCGAAACGCTCCGGGTCGAGTTTTCGACCTTCTGAGCGCATCGATTCGGTGCCGACGCCATCGCGCGAACATGCCCGCGACGAGTGGAACAACAGCACTGCAGCAGTAGACCCTCTACGACAGTCGGTTTATCATCTCGCGATGAGCGTGGATGCGAATCGGTTGGATGGCGCCGTCGACGCGTTGCGAGCAGCGCTCGGCGCCGACGCTGTGCTCGAGGCTCCGGCCGCTGCCGAGCTCATCGACGAACGCTCACTCAACCGCGACAGCGCTCCGGCGCCGCGCTACATCGTCCGACCGAGCGACACCGAGCAGTGTCGAAAGGCGGTTGAGATTCTCGCTGCGGGCGGGAGTGCCGCCTTCCCGATCGCGTCGCTCACCACCTTTTGGGAGCCGCCTGCGATTGAATCCGCTGTCGTTCTCGACACTCTGCTGATGTGTGAACCGTTCCGCATCGACCCGCACGAGAGGATCGGCTACTTCGGCACGGCCGCGACCGTTCGCGAGGTCGATCGAGCCGCTCGCTCGCAGGGACTCTGCTTACTCGCCTACCCCGACAGCGACGGCTCCCAATCGGTCGGATCGATCGCTGCGGTCGCATGCACGACAGGATTGGGGCTCGGCCACACCGAACCCGTAGACCAGATCGCCGGGCTCACTGTCGTGACCCCCGATGCTACCGTGGTAAGGACCGGTACGGCATGGCGACTCGGACACGGCGGGGTCACCAACGGCGCACCCGACCCGACTGGTGTGTTTCTCGGCTCGCAAGGTCGTAGCGGTGTGATCACCGAGGTCGTGTTGAAGCTCTCACCCGCCCCGTTCCTGGCCGCTCACAAATGGACGACCAAATGGACGACTCCGGCCGATCTCGCCGCCCAACTCAGGCGGGCGAGGGAGTGCCTCGATCTGGGAACGATCGACAGCCTACGCCTCGAAACCATTTGCGCCGGCAACCGATCGGCGACTGAGAGCGAGTGGTTTCTTCGCTGCTGGGCGCCCGACTCTTCCGCTACCGCCGAACACCGCTGCGGATACGCCGCGACGATGATGGAGGCGCGCGACCCTGTTCTATGGGTTGAGAGCGAAGCCGCCAGACGGGGCGGTCTGCCGGACTACGATCAGCGCTATGACGTACCGCCAGGTGAGCACCAAGTTCGTACCGGGCGCGATGGATTCTTGGGGATCGAAGTCAACGTCAACTGGGGGAGTCAGCTCGACGCCGCTCTGCCGCTCTTCGCCTCTCTCTCCGAATCCCTAGGTCGACTGGCACCGGGCCACCGGCGCTTGGGGATCTACCCGAGCGCGCACGCGGTTTCGATCGGAATGCAGGCAATGCTGACCGGCGGTGAAGCGAAGGCCGATGCGGTACGCGCCGCACTCGCCGAATCCGTTGAGCCGCTCGCCGCGATCGGCGCCGTTCCCTACCGCGCAGGTCGTCTGTGGCGGACCGTGACGGAGCGCCGCGAAGCCGTCGATCCAGCCTACGCCATCGTCCGCCGCTGCGGGCCGAGCGGATCGACTTGATGAGCGACCTCCACCCCGCGCTCGCGTTTCTGAGAGAACGCATGAAGCGCGGCCAAGCGGTCGACCGCGACACCCTGCGCCTGGATATCGAGGCCGCTCGACTCGAGATCTTCACGGTCGCCGACGCCGGTTCGCGATCGTTCTTCGATGCCGGCAACACCAGGCTGTCGTATCGTTGCACTTCCGACTTATCGGATAGCGCCAAGCAGTCGCTGCGCAACGTCCTACGCGAGATCCAACAGATCCTGGGCGACG
>JANQHZ010000114.1 GCA_028282445.1 Candidatus Binatia bacterium
CGAGCATCGCCTCCTCGGCTTGATCGAGCGTCGTGTTCTCGCCCGGCCAGTAGCAGCTGCTGTACTTGAGACGTTTGCCAAGAATCAGCCGGAAAAACTCCGCCGGCACCTCGTAATGCTGATCGTTGGCTTCGTCGGTCGCGACGGCGAGCGGGCTGTCGCGCAGGGTAGCGAGAAACTCCGCCTCTGCCTCGGCCTGACGCTCGGGATCGCCGCGATCCTCCTGACCTAGTCGCTCGACCAACATGCGCCGGATTCCGAAGCGGATCAGCGCGTCCGGGAGTCGGCCTTGCTCCGCAAGCTCGAAAGCGTCCATCAGGCCGCGTTCTCGATCGCCGGCTCGGCGAGAACGCCGAGCACCGGACGCCGCCGCGCCTCGGGACGCGCAAAGAGGGTCTGGACGACACCGATCACGCGCTCTTCGAACGCACCCTCACAGTACGACAGGTAGAACTCCCACATACGGAGGAATCGCTCGTCGTATCCGAGTGACCGAATGTCGTCGATGTTCTCGAACATCCGCTCGCGCCACTCCGCCAGCGTTCGCGCGTAGTGCTCGCCGACGTCCTCGAGGTGGATCATGCGGAAGTCGGTCGAGTTCTTCACCGCGTCCGACATCGACCAGACGCAGGGCAGTGAGCCACCGGGAAAGATGTAGCGCTTGATGAAATCCACCGTCGTCTTCGACTCTTCGAAAACCTGATCCGCATGCACGATCGCCTGGATTGCGCAGAGGCCGTCCGGCTTGAGGCGCTCGCAACAGACCCGAAAGAACTCCTCCATGTACTGGTGGCCAACCGCCTCGATCATTTCGATCGAAACCAGCTTGTCGTAGCTACCGGTCAGATCGCGGTAGTCGGTCATCTGAACCTCGACCCGGTCGGCAACTCCGGCTTCGCGGATCCGTTCGCGAGCCAGTTCGAACTGCTCGCGCGAGATCGTCGTCGTCGTCACCTTGCAGCCGTAGTTGGAGGCGGCGTAGATCGCGAAACCACCCCAACCGGTGCCGATCTCGAGGACGTGATCGTCCGGTCCGAGATCGAGCTTCTCACACAAGCGGCGGTATTTGTTCGCCTGCGCCCGCTCGAGGTCGTCGTCGGCCCTCTCGAACACCGCACTCGAGTACGTCATCGACGGGTCGAGAAACTTCTCGAAGAAATCGTTGCCGAGGTCGTAGTGCGCGGAGATGTTGGTGCGACTGCCGTCACGCGTATTTCGATGGCGCAGCGCGAAGAGTCGCAGCAGCGGATGTACCAGACGCGCAACACCGCCGTCCATGCGCCGCAGCACGCCGGCGTTGCGCGCCATGATCCTGGTCAGGGCCGGCAGATCGTCGGTCTCCCAGATGCCGTCCATGAACGCCTCGGCGGCGCCGAGCAAGCCGCGCGTCGCGACGATCGGGTAGAAAGCGGAATCCCTCACCTCGATGCTCGCGCGCAGCTCACCGCTACCGGTGCCGAAGATGCGCGTCCCGCGCTCGTCGCTGAGGGTTAGACGCCCTCCCCGCAGGTCTTGCAGCGTCGATTCCAACGCACTTCTCAATACTCGGTCCATCATTCTCTGGGTTCTCCTAGACGGGTGAGATGGTGACGTGGCGACCGGCGCCGCCGGACGTGGTCCGGACGCCGATGCGTCGCCCGATCAGCAAGTATTCGGCGCTCGTCCTCGCGCAGGCGCCTCCGGGACTGCAGTCGACGAGCTTGCGGTCGACGGTGCGGTCGGTGGCGACGCGATTTGCCGGCCGCAGTCTGACTGGCGACCGGCTCGGAGGCCGGGATGCTCGTAGTAAGGCGCGCCCTTCCAGTAGAGCCTGAGCGCCTGAAAGTAGATGCCGGCAATCACCTGCGCGGTCATGGCCGGAAAGCGCAGTAGGACTCCGGCTAGCGACCGACGGTCGATCTCGCGGCGATGCAACGCCAGGCGCGCCGAGAATCGTCGGTCCTCGCCTCTCCAGTCGTCGATCCCGACGAAGAGTCGGTGCCCCGGCTTCGAAAACCGGAAGCGGTGCTCGAGGTCCATCGGCATGAACGGCGACACATGAAATTGTTTGGCGATTCGAGCATCGATCATCCCACCACCGCGGCCCTCGACGACGTAGCAGTGGCGCTCGCCCCAGGGCGTATTGGAGACGTCCGCCACCACCGCATCGAGCGCGTC
>JANQHZ010000136.1 GCA_028282445.1 Candidatus Binatia bacterium
TGCTGCTGGCGACGCCGATCACCGCGGTGATGAAGATCCTCTTCGAGAAGCTGGAGCTGACCAAGCCGATGGGAGCGCTCATGGCCGGGCGCTTCGAGAGCTATCCCCGCGCCGTGCCCGATCCACCCGAGCAGGTGGCGGCGGTGGTAGAGGAGCCCGACGAACGACGCGATGTCGCCGGCTAGCCGGTCAACCATTTAGAATCGGCGCCTACTGCCTCTCGTCGACGCGGGACGACACCACGGAAACCGCGGGCCGCAAGCCTGATCGGCGGCCACGCACCGCGCGGAAACGCAGGACCGCAAGCGGCTTGCGCCCGAGATCGACGGCGTCGGGCGAAGCGATCGCCAGGCGCAGGAGTCCGGGTTCGAGGCGATTTTCGACGAGCAACCCGTCGCCGAGCGCACGTGACCGTCGGGTCGCCCGCGCCCGCAGCAAGGACGGGTCGAACGCAACCTCGACCTGCGCCGAACGCAAGCGCTTCACTCCTGCCAGGTAGAGCGGAACCTTGACGGTACCCGAGCGTGAGACCCGAACCCGGCCAAGTCGCACCGGTGGCAGCGACACCGCCGAAGTCGCGGCAGCGGCGTTCGGCTGCCAGTTGGAGGTACAGTCACCGAAGGGCACTGCCAGGAACGACTGGTTGGTCGCGTCGCCACTCAGAGGCTCATAGCGAAGCGCACCGGCGCGGCATTGGCCGCCGCCGACCTCCGGCGCCACCGCGGTCTGATTCGGCACGGTCGCGGCAAACGGCACGAACGCCCAGTCCGAATCACACAGCGACTCGTCCGTGACCGGGAGGCGGTCGATCAATCCGACCTGGAGCTTGAGCAGCTGCGATGCATCGAGGCTGCTCACCGTGCCGTCGCCGGTGACATCGCAAGCCAGCCGTTGCAGGTCGGTGAGCTGGCGCATCCCGGCGGTCGCCTGCAGTACATAGGCCGCGTCGAGAGCACTGACCGCCGCTCCGACACCGCCGTCCCGGAAAGGTGAGATCTCGATGGGGGCGGTGGGCAGCCCGCTCACGCTGTAGCCGCCGCCTCCGTCACTGATCGCCGACGGTCCAAAGGACGACTCGAGTGTCACGTCGGCGACCGGCTGACCGTTGCCATAGTGCGAGATCGAGCCCCCGACCGTGTGATCGCCGGGTAGCGGCGTCGGGGTCGGTGCGGGCGTCCCGACTCGGATGACGATCTCCTCGGCCGGCCCGACGTTGCCGAAATCGTCGCGGATGCGAATCTGCGCGACCGTCTCACCGGGGGGAAACTCGGCCGACTGCGGGATTTGGAAGCAGTACTGCAGGATCGAATCGCCGGAGATCGTGGAGAACGACCCATTGCGGTCGCGGGTGCACGGATCGCTCGCCGGAACCCACTCGAAGCGGCAAGCCGCATCGAGCATGGCGTCAGTCGTCTGCCCCTCGTCGAGCCCGACCCACGCCGGGATCCCGCCGGCCGCCGACGTTCCGCACTCGATCTCCGAGCTGCCGTCGCCGAGGTCGTTGCCGAACAGGATCTGCAACCCCGGACGGGCAAAGCCGCCGAGAGGCTCGAGATTGTCGCCGTTGCGCGTTCCGGCCCTGGAGGGCGGGCGGAAAGATTCACCGAGCGCCCCTTCGACGATGAGCAGGAATCGACCCGCCGAACGCTGAAAAACGCGCCGCCCGAGAGGGTCGAATTCCGGCGTCGGTGTCGGCGTCAAGCGACAAGAAAAGTTGCAGCAATCGGGGCAACCATCCTGGTCGAAGGCTCCCGCGAAGCTCACCACCGGCCCGCTGTCCTGCGCCCACGCAGCCACCGCGAAAGCCGCGACGAGCAGGAAGGCCGCCGCTGCGATGAGCCTAGCCGGCACGGCGCCCTCTTCTCCTCGCGTCGCCTGCCATCGTACCTTCATGAGATGCGACGCCGCTGCAATTTTCCTGCATTGCCGAGCGGATCGATCAGGATTCGCCGATCATCCCCCGCATCACGGCCTGCAGGATGCCACCGTGTCGGTAGTAGTCGACTTCGACCCGGGAATCGATCCGGCAGAGGACCTCGAACTCGACGGTGCTGCCGTCGGCTCGCGTCGCTTTCACCGGCATCCGGCAGCGCGGCTCGAAACCGCCCGCGATGCCGCCGACCGAGATCTCCTCCTCGCCGGTCAATCCGTGTCCGTCCGCCGATTCCCCGTCGAGAAACTGCAGCGGCAGTACCCCCATGCCGACGAGATTGCTGCGGTGGATGCGCTCGTAGCTGCGCGCGATGACCGCCCGCACCCCGAGCAGCCGGGTTCCCTTGGCGGCCCAGTCGCGCGAGCTGCCGGTGCCGTACTCCGCGCCGGCCAGAACCACGAGCGGCACGCCGTCGGCCTTGTACTGCATAGCCGCCTCGTAAATCGAGGTCTGCTCGCCGTCCGGGAAGTGACGGGTCACTCCCCCTTCGGTTCCGGGCGCCAGCAGGTTGCGCAAGCGGATGTTGGCGAAGGTTCCGCGCATCATCACTTCGTGGTTGCCGCGGCGGGCGCCAAAAGAGTTGAACTCCTTCGCCGGTACGCCCTGCTCGATCAGATAGCGTCCGGCCGGGCCGTCGGCCGGGATCGATCCGGCCGGCGAGATGTGGTCGGTGGTCACCGAATCGCCCAGCAACGCCAGCACGCGAGCCTTCGCGACGTCGGCAAAGTCGGGCACGTCGAGGGTCATGCCCTCGAAGAAGGGAGGGTTCTTGATGTAGGTGGACGCCTCGTCCCAGCTGTAGATCTCGCCCTGCGGTACCGGCAGCGCGCGCCAACGGTCGTCGCCGTCGAACACCGAAGCGTACTGAGTAGCGAATAGCTCCGGCGACAGCGAGCTCGCCATCAACTCCGACACCTCCTGCGCCGACGGCCAGATGTCGGCGAGATACACCGGGGCTCCGTCGCGATCGCGGCCGATCGGCTCGCGCTCGAAATCGATATCGACCGTACCGGCCAGGGCATACGCGACCACGAGAGGCGGCGACGCGAGGTAGTTGGCGAGCGTGTGCGGGCTCACCCGGCCCTCGAAATTGCGATTGCCGCTGAGCACCGATGCCACCACCAGCTTGTTGCCCTGCACCGCCTCGGCGATCGGCTCTGCGAGCGGTCCGCTGTTGCCGATGCAGGTCGTACAGCCGTAGCCGACGACGTGAAAGCGAAGCGCCTCGAGCGGCTCGATGAGTCCGGCGTTGCGCAGATAGTCGGTCACCACCTTCGAACCGGGTGCGAGACTGGTCTTGACCCAGGGCTGCACCGACAACCCGCGCTCGACCGCATTCTTGGCGAGCGCGCCGGCGCCGACCATCACCGACGGATTCGATGTGTTGGTACAACTGGTGATGGCGGCGATTACGACCGACGCGTGCCCGAGCTCGAACTCGTCCCCGTCCAGCTCGACTCCGACCCGACTGTCCTCGTAAGTCGCCTGGCGCTCTTCCACCCGGCCATTGGGGGACGCCATCTCAGCAACGTCGCGCCCGTACTCGTCTCGAATCGCCTCGTTGAAGCGCTTCTTCATATTCGAGAGCGCGAGTCGATCCTGCGGTCGCTTCGGCCCGGCCAGGCTCGGTTCGACCGAGGACATATCGAGCTCGAGGGTCTCGGTGTAACCGGGCTCGGGACACCCGTCGGTGCGAAACAGGCCCTGCTCGCGACAGTACGCTTCGACCAGGGCGATCTGCGCATCGTCGCGGCTGGTCGCGCGAAGATACTCGAGGGTTCCGTCGTCGACCGGGAAGAATCCCATCGTGGCGCCGTACTCCGGCGCCATGTTGGCGATCGTCGCGCGGTCGGCCAACGAGAGTCCGCTGAGTCCGTCGCCGTAGAACTCGACGAACTTTCCGACCACGCCGTGACTGCGCAGCATCTGGGTCGCGGTCAGCACCAGATCGGTCGCCGTCGAGCCGGCCGGCAGCCGGCCGGTCAGCTTCATCCCGACGACCTGCGGCGTCAGCATGTAATACGGCTGACCCAGCATGACGGCTTCGGCTTCGATGCCGCCGACGCCCCAGCCGAGAACGCCGATGCCGTTGATCATCGTCGTGTGCGAATCGGTGCCGACCAGCGTGTCGGGAAAGACCGTGGTCTCGCCGCTCTCCTCGCGCCGGAACACGACCTGCGCCAGGTATTCGAGATTGACCTGGTGACAGATGCCGGTCTCGGGGGGAACGACGCGGAAGTTCTCGAAGCTCTCCTGCCCCCAGCGCAAGAAGACGTACCTCTCCCGGTTGCGCTCGAACTCACGCTCGCCGTTGTAACGAAAGGCCGCCGCCGTGCCGTACTGGTCGACCTGAACCGAGTGGTCGATGACCAGATCGGCCGGAATCCGGGGATTGATCTTGGAGGGGTCGGCCGACAGACGGGTCACCGCGTCTCGCATGGCGGCGAGATCGACAATCGCGGGCACTCCCGTGAAGTCCTGCAGAAGGACCCGTGCCGGCATGTAGGGGACCTCGCGGTCGCCACCGCCGCCATTCCATGCCGCGAGACTCTCGATGTCTTCGGGCTGGATCGCCACACCGTCTTCGTTGCGCAGTAGGTTTTCGAGCAACACCCGGATGCTGATCGGCAGGCTCTCGAGCGAGATACCGCGATCCTCGGCGAACGCGGACAAGCTGTAGTAGGAAAACTGCCGGCCACCGGCCTCGAGGGTTCGTCGTGTCTTGAAGCTATCTCGCCCTGCCATCTTTCTGTCTCCCATCTCTCAACGGCGTTCGCCGGCACCACCGGACCACCATAGAACCGATGACCCGGCCGGCAACACCGCGTCGGCGCGCGCTCAACTACCGCGCTCGAGTCGACGCTTGGTGAACACTTCGTCGCGTAGCCCGACGTCGAACTCCAACGCCTCGACCGTGGCGACCGTGCGACTACCCGCCAGGACATCGAACATCTCCAAGCGGTGCGGTGCCGGAATTCCTCCGACTTCCTTGAAATCGGCCAGCACCAGATTCTTCTTCACCTGTCCCTCGTCGTCGAAGAACTGGTAGCGGTAGATGAGATAGTCGTCGACACCCAGCCAAATCCGCAGGCGGGAGTAACTCACCTCCTGGGACTCGGAGGGCTCGAGCTCGATCACCGTGCACGGCGACTCGTCTACCGTTTCCTCGCGGACCCACGTACTGACCGCATCGCGCGCGGACCAGTTCAACACATCCATCATCAACCCGAGATCCTCGTAGCTGAAATCGGTGCCGACGAAACTGTCCTTCTTGCGCGACCCGGTAATCTGCCGCACCCGCTTGCTGGCCGGCAAGTACAACCACTGGCTATCCGGACCGTGCGGGTCGACCCACTGCAGGAAGCCGACCCCCCTCGCCTGCGCCGGCTCGCGAAAGATCAAGGTCGTGCGGCTCGCATCCTCGGGATAGCGCTTCGTCCACATCTCGAGCCGGCGCTGGCGCCTGCCGCCACGCCGGTCGACGATTTCGAGCCCCAGCGTCTGCTCGCGGTCGTCCCAGTGACGGGTGGTGCGGCTCAGCTCCCCGGCGCGGTTCAGCAACGCGCGTGCCCGCGCATCGTCCTCCGCCGCCATGACGGCGACGGTCGAGCAGACGATCGAGACGAGAACGATGCGCAATAGATCCATACGGGTCGATGCTCGCCCCGCAGCGCTTCGCGCGACCGCCAAATGCGGCGTCGGCGGCTCAAAAGGCCAGCTATCCCGAAACGTTACCGTGCCGCTGGTGCCACAGCAAGCCGCGGTAGATGTACTGGATGCCGGAAACGGCCGTCGCTGCCGCGGTCAGGCATTGCATCGTGTGGTTGAACCACACCAGCGGCAGATCCGGCCGAGCCTGTCCGACCAGGGCAAAACCGACCGTAAACAGCTGTATGAAGGTCGTCGCCTTGCCCAGGATACTCGGGTCGATCTCCACCCACTCCTGGTCGACGACGAAGATCGTGACGTACCCGATGTTGAGGATGACGTCGCGCATGACGACGAATACCACCAGCCAGGCCGGCAGGTGGCCCGCGATCCCGAGCACGAGAAAGGAGCTCAGCAACAAGAGCTTGTCCGCCATCGGGTCGAGCACGGCTCCGAGGTCGGACGTCGAATCGTTGATACGGGCGATACAGCCGTCGATCACGTCGGTGATGCCGGCGCACACCAGCAGGATGAACGCGGCCGCGTAGTTCTGCTGGACCAGGATGGCCAAAAAGACCGGGATCGCCGCGATCCGAAGCAGGGTGAGAAAATTGGGAAGGGTCAGCACGAGCGCGCCAACTCCTTGCGGATCCGACCGGCGACGACCGGCGGCACGAAGGCGGTCACGCGATAGTTCTCCTGCCCGTCCTCGAGAACCTCCTCGACGACGCGGCCACTGCGATGCAGCGCGGCGATGAGGTCGGCGCGCGCCACCGGGATACTGACCAGCAGCTTCTCCTGTTGCGACGCGAGGACGGTCGCGATCTGGCGCAGCAGCAGCTCGATCCCATCCCCGCTCAGCGCCGAGATCTCGCACACCGGCCCGCGCACCTCCGGCAACCTATGCTCAGGCGGCAACCTGTCCGCTTTGTTGAACACCGTGACTCGCGGCGTATCGCCCGCCTCGAGCTCCTCGAGCACTCCGTCGACGACGCGAATGTGCTCTTCCGACTGCGGGTGCGAGCCGTCTACCACGTGAAGCAACAGGCTCGAATTGCTGACCTCCTCGAGGGTGCTCTTGAAGGCGTCGACGAAGCCGTGCGGTAACTTGTGAATGAATCCCACGGTATCGACCAGCAGCGCCTCGCCTCCCTCGGGTAGACGCAGCATACGCACGGTCGGGTCGAGGGTGGCGAAGAGCTTGTTCTCGACCAGCACGCCGGCGTCGGTCAGTCGGTTCATCAGGGTCGACTTGCCCGCGTTGGTGTAGCCGACCAAGGCGACGATCGGGTACGGCACCGCGGCGCGCTTGGTGCGGTGCAAGGCTCGCGTCCGCCGCACCTGTTTGAGCCGGCTCTTGAGCATGGCGACTCGCTCACGCGCACGCCGGCGGTCGACCTCGAGCTGGGTCTCACCGGGGCCGCGCACGCCGACTCCACCGCCGCGCTGACGCGACAAGTGAAGCCAAGCTCGGGTCAGTCGCGGCATCAGGTACTGCAACTGGGCGAGCTCGACCTGCAGCTTGCCCTCCTGCGAGGTGGCGCGCTGCGCGAAGATGTCGAGGATCAGCTGGGTGCGATCGACCACCTTGACGCAGAGGAGCTGCTCGAGGTTGCGGCCCTGTACCGGGCTCAGCTCGTCATCGAAGAGAACGACGCTTGCCTTCAGGCTCTCCACGAGTTGACGAATCTCCTCGATCTTCCCCGACCCAATGAGGGTCTTGGGATTGGGGCGCTTGAGGGTCTGCACCGCGCTCGCGACCACGTCGATGCCGGCGGTGGATGCCAGGCTCGCGAGCTCGCGCAGAGACTCCTCGGCATCGAGGAGACCGGCCTCCGGCCCTACCCGCTCGACGGCGACCAGGACGGCCTTCTCGGACTTTTCTGCTACGTCAATCAAGTAGCGCTAAGAATCC
>JANQHZ010000171.1 GCA_028282445.1 Candidatus Binatia bacterium
TCCCTCTCCGCGGCCGGACGGATTTCCGATCGCACCGTGGATCGCAGTCTTGGTTTGCGCCGTCGCGATCATCCTGCTCGAGCGTTCGCGGCGCGACGATATCGCCGCGCTGGTCGGGGGCGTTGCCATCGCGATCTTGCCGTTGGTCGTATGGTACTGGTGCTGGCCTGCGGCACTGGGTGGTGCCGTAGCCGAAACTTCCGAGCTGTGGTTGCAGGATCGGGAGCGCGACTGGGTGCAGGTGTCGTTGGCGGTTGCTTTGGCGTGCGTGGCCCTTGCACTGGGCAAGATGGCGACGAGTTGCGAAAGGATGCCGAGCGCGGTGGTCGATGCCGGCTTGGTGATGCTGTGGAGTGTAACGGTCCGCTTTGGATGGACCGCCACCAATATTCTCACCGATGGTGGCTCCGGGTGGAGCCGCCTGCTCGAGTACCGGCGCGGATTCTCCGGGGTGGCGGTGTTGGTCGACTTGGTGCTGCCCGACCGTTCGATGTGGGACTCGATCCTGGTGCCGAGTCTGCTGGCGGCGTGTTCGCCATCGGTCTTGGTTCTGCTGGCCAACGCCATCGGCGCGCGACGGACCACGGCGGCCCTCGCTGGGTTGGCGTTGGCGTCCCTGCCATTACATGCGGCGCTGTATTCGAGCGACTTCGAGTCGGGAGCGGTGGTAACCCTGGCGCTCGCGGCGCTCGCTCTGGTGGCCTACGGGGTTCGTACCGCTTCGGCACTTTCCCTTGCGGCCGGGCTGGCGGTGGCGGCCTACGCACTTTGGGGCCGGCCGGAGGCGATCATCGTCGGTGCGCCGATTGCCACGCTGCTGGCTTTCCTTCCAGCCGACCTCCGCCGGCGTCCCATGGTATGGGCCGCGGCCGCATGGTTGCTCGCGGCTGCGGTCTTACGGGTATCGTCATTGCCGACGCGCCTCGAATCTACCCACGGCTACTTCGCGGGCCCGTGGATGGTCCTGCCGTTCGGGGAGTTTCTGACGACCAGCGCGATTCTTCCCATTTGGTTGTGGGCACTGGCCCCGGTCGGGCTGGTGTCGCTCCCGTTCCGGGCGCGCCTGATCGCGTCGGTGGGATTACTTGCGGGCCTGGTTCCCGTTCATCTGACCCCGACCATGTACGACCCGACCGAGACCTATCTCGAGTTCTTTCGGTACGGCTCGTTCGCCCTTCCGTGGCTGGCGCTCCTCAGCGCGGCCGGCTTCACTGCCCTCGCAGCGTTGGGATCGAGGCGGCTTCGGCTACAGTGGCTCTCCGGGGCCGTGGTCGGCGCCGCTGCGCTCGCCATGCTCGCCACGCCGGTGATCAATCTCGAGTACCTTGGCCGGCGTTATGGTCCTGCCGTCGACGAGCACGTCTATCGCCAGGCGCTGACGCGGATCGATCCCGATTGCGACCTCATCGTTCCCGACGACGACAAGGCCCTCGATGTGCTCAAGCGATACTTCGAGATTACACGCGAGGTCCACGCGGAAAGGGGCGATACCACGCCGCCCCAGCGGATCGTCGGCATGTCCAGCTTCCTCGAGCGAAGCGGGCCGGTCGACGGATGTCGATATTTCTACCGCGGCGTTCATTGCCAAGACGGCTTCGACGGCCAAGCGCCGCCCGAATGTCATGAGCTGCTGGCGCGCTATGACGCCGAGCCGGTTTGGGATCGTGTCGTCGAGTACCGCAGCCATCGGCTGGTTTCTCGGCCTCGGCGTGAAGCGTCGCCGTGGTACGAGCCTCGCCTGAAGCTGACCCTGTACCG
>JANQHZ010000186.1 GCA_028282445.1 Candidatus Binatia bacterium
CTGCCCCAACCCGACTGCCGCTTCGTATACCTGGCTCAACAAAACCTTTGGATTCCAAACTTGATCCCCTGCCTTGAACGACGGCGTCACAGGAGGCACCGAGGCACGGAGATCCCAGGGGTTCCAAGACCCCGTGGATCAATGCTGGTCGTCATCGGAGAGGTCTCGACGATCCGACGAGTTTGCGCGTCTTTGCTCGGTGTCTCTGCGCCTCCGTGGTGAAGCAATGTCTTTTTCTCTTGGGCTAGTTCTCGAGTCCCCCATCCGGCCGTGGACTCGCGGCGCATGAATCCGCTATGTCGAAGCTTTGCCCCTGGAGGTCTAGCGAAGTGTCCGAGAATACCGTGAAAGTCGAAGCCGATCTCACCCTGTCCGCGCAGATCGAAGCGCGTGCCCAGCATCCGGAGCTCGAGAACAAGGTTCTCCTGGTGCACGACGACCGCGCCTGGACTTATCGAGAGTACCGCGATCGGTCGGTTCGCATGGCGCACTTCCTGGGGCGGCGCCTCGGCGCTTGCGACGAAGCGAAGCCGGGGCACGTCGCGATGATGCTGGAGAATCACCTCGAGCTCATGGCGCTGTTGGGCGGATGCGCCTACGGCGGCCACACTCTGTTCGGAATCAACACCGGCTTGCGAGGCGAGGTGTTGGCGGGGGTGGTCAACCAATCGCGCTCACGCATTCTCGTGGTTGACGAAAAACTCTACCCGGAAGTCCTGAAGGCGCGCGATTCCTTCGACTCGATCGCCCCCGAGAACATCTTGGTGCTGCCGACACTCGGTGAGGGAGTCGAAGCGTCGGTCGATTTGTGTGCGTGCATGGAGGCCGAGGTGGGTGCCGAGGATGTGTCGATCGACGCGCCTTCGGCCGAGGTGGCGATGGATTCGAACCTGATGGTGATCTACACCTCGGGGACGACGGGGCTGCCGAAAGGCATCAACAACAATCATCTCAAGTTGTGCATCATCGGTGCGGCGATCTCCGAAGGTCTCGCCATCACCAAAGAGGATCGCGGCTATGGTTGTATGCCGCTGTTCCACTCGAACGCGCTCTTCGTCGGCTTCATGCCGGCGTTTTGGTCGGGCGGCAGCATGGCGATTCGCGAGCGTTTCTCGGCGAGCCGCTTCGTGCCCGACGTGCTGAAACACGGCGTGACGATGTGGAACTACGTCGGTGAGCCGGTCCACTACGTGCTGTCCGCGATCGAACAGGCCTATGCAGGCGACGAGGAGAAGATTCTCGCCGAGGTCGCCAACCATCCGGACAATCGGCTTCGTTTTGCGGTCGGCAACGGGGCGTCACCGCCGGACATCGATCGGTTCACCAAGTGGCTCGGCATGGACGACATGTACGAGCTCTACGGCTCGACCGAAGCGGCGATCAGCACTTTCCGCCGCAAGGGCGACCCGCGCGGAACGGTGGGGCAGATCAGCGACGACGCTGTGAAGATTCTCGACGATTCCGGAAGAGAATGTCCGCCGGCGATTCTCGGCGACAAGGGCGAGCTGCTCAACTACGAAGAGTGCGTCGGCGAAATCTGCCGCGTCGCGCCGGACGCATCGCTTTTTCAAGGGTATTTCGACAACGAGTCGGCGACATCTCAAAAGTACCGCGACGGGGTGTACCACTCGGGAGATCTCGGCCACATCCTCGAGCGCGACGGTAAACGATTCTTGTTTTTCGACGGTCGCACCGACGATTGGATTCGCAAGGACGGAGAGAACTTCTCGGCCGGCCAGGTAGGCCGGATGCTCAGCGAGCACCCCGATGTCGCACTCGGCGTTGCATACGGCGTTCCGTGCGCGGTTTCGGACGAGCTGGTGATGGCGGCACTCAAGATGCGCGAAGGTGCCGATTTCGATCCACAGGGATTCTTCGATTGGTGCGAGGCGCAGGTGAGCGACGCGAGTATGGACCGCAAGTGGTTCCCCGACTTCGTGCGCGTCGTCGATGAGTTCGAGTACACCGAGACCCAGAAGGTACTGGTGAGGAATCTCAAGAAGTGTCACTTCGACCGGCGCCGGCTTGCCGACGAGCCGATCTTCTGGCGGAGCCGCGGCGAGTCGAGCTTCAAAGTTTTCTCCGAGGACGACTTTCGCGCCCTGCGCGCCGATTTCGAGAAAGCGGAGCGGGCGGCCTTGCTCGACCGCTGAGGGTTGCCGACCGGTGCCGGCGAGTACCCGCCGATGAACTCGCAGCGTGCAGCCGCCACGCCGTCGATGTGCGGCGAGGGGAAGTGCGCCCGATGCTCGATGTAGTGGTCGTCGGCGGCGGCCTCGGCGGGATGCTCGCGGCCGCGATTCTCGGCCGCGAGGGGCGCGAGGTATTGCTCGTCGAGCGCGAGGCCGCGCTCGGTGGGCGGATTCGTTCGTTCGATCGCGCCGACGGCTTCGTTCTCGACGCCGGTGCCTACCTATGGCCGGACGCGTACGTGTCGGAGGCGATGCGCCGCGCCGGAGCGGTGGGATTCCGAGCGAGCGAAATCCCGCGCAGCCGGGTGCTCAGGCTGTTCGTCGAGGGCCTGTCGGGGCGTCGCTTCGCGTTTCCATATCCGCAGCGACGAGCGTCGATAAAGCTTCTCGAGTCAGCCGAGGTAGCGCTCGGCGTCGACCCCGAAGGCTACGAGCAGCTCAGTGCGACCTGGGCGCGACTGGCCGCTTTGTCCGAGCGGGAGACGGATTCGATGCGCCACGTGCCACTGGAAGAGGGGCTCGAACGACTTCGAGTCGACGAGCGCACCGCAGCCGCACTGCGCCGCAACGTCATGCTCTACGGAACGTACGATCCAGCCAGCGCGTCGACCGCGGAGTGTATCGAGCTGGGTCGACCGCCGGCCGACCGGCCATTGGCGGCTCCGGTGGTCGCGGGCGCGAACCCGGGCGGCGGAGTGGCCGCGATCGTGCGCTCGCTGTCGGCGGCGCTGTCCTCCGCGGGCGTCGAGGTCCGAACCTCGCAAGCGGTCGACGAGATCGTGCTCGAATCGGGTCGTGCGCGAGGTGTGGAAATCGCAGGGGAGAAAGTCGCGGCGCGGTCGGTCGTGTGCAACGTACCGATCTGGCACGCGGCGAAGCTGTTTCGTCCGTCCGAGATCCCGGTCGAGATCGCCAGCCTGGCCGAACGATGGTCGGTGGTGGGCGGGGTGATTGCGGCAGCTTTCGCTTTCCGTGGAATGCCGCGGCTGCGCGAGACGGGCGAAGTCGACGACTTCCCGGGCTGGACTCGCTTGCTGATGGGACCCGAGCGCGAGTTCGGCGGCGGTATGGTGTGGACGACGTTGCACTCACCGGAGAACGCGCCGAGCGGCATCCACGTGCTGCAGGCGATGCGTTTGAGCCCGCGGCGGGAGGTCGAGGACCCGGAACGCGTGGCGGCGGTCCACGCGTCCTTCGAGCGCATTGTTCGAGAAGTCTATCTCGAGGTGGACGAGAGGCTGCTGTGGTGCAAGCAGTGGACGACTCCGGACTCGTCCGAGTACTTGATCTCGTCCGCCAAAAGACCCCAGATCGCGGTGCCCGACGTCGCAGGACTATTCCTCGTCGGTGAAACGACCGATGTCCCGGCCGTACAGATGGACGCCGCGGCCTTGTCGGCGATGCGCTGCGCCGAGCTCATCGGCGGACGCGACGCTCGCCGGATTGCTTGAGAGGGCCCTTTCCTGAGCGCGGGCGTGCGCGGAATGCTCGGTTGGCTCGGCGCGAGGTTCCCTCCGGGCGCTGTTGCGCGTACGATGCGCGGCGATGCTCAAGCGGGTCGTCACAGCGGCAGTCGTCGTCCTCGGTCTGCTGGTACTGGCCGCCGCCGCGGTCCTCGTGCCGGCGCACGTCGCGATCCGTCGCGTCAATCCGGATCTGCCCTCCTTGGATGTCGTACGGGCGACCATCGCGGGCGTGAGCGACGGACCGGTTCGCCTCAGCTGGATCAACACCTCCTCGCAAGAGGTCCCGCGCAGCGGCGTTCTCGGCGGCGGCGACCCTCATCCGGATCGCCCGTACCGCCTGTGCCACAGTAGCTTCGTGTTGGAATGGGCCGATGGTCGGATCCTCCTGGTCGATGCGGGGATGACGCGCGAGCAGGCAGAGTCGTTCGGGCGGATGGGCGAGCTGATCGGGGCGCAGCCGACGGAGGTCTACACAACTGCCGCGGAAACGCTCGGCGACGGCGTCGGGCGAGTTGCCGGCTTGGTTTTCTCGCATCTTCACGTCGACCACGTCGACGGTGCACGCGAGTTGTGCGACGGCGCCGGATCGTCGAGGATTCCGGTGTTCATGACGAGCCCGCAAACCGGTAGTCCCAATCACACGACGAGCGGTGTGCAGGAGACCGTCAACTCGCTCGCTTGTTTACAGCCGACGGAGGTTGCCGGTCCGGGCCTGCTGCCGCTGCCGGGATTCCCCGGGGTCTATTTGATCGCGGCCGGCGGTCATACGCCGGGCAGCCAGATCGCCCTGGCCGTCGTCGACGGACCCAGCGGGCGAACGGCCTTCGCCTTTACGGGGGACATCGTGAACAATCTCGACGGCATTCGCTACGATGTCGGCAAGCCGGCTCTCTACAGTGCCTTGGTCGTGCCCGAGTCGGGCGAGCGTCTCGGCGAGCTTCGACGCTATCTGCGGTCGCTGAACACCGACGCGGGGATTCGCTTGCTGGT
>JANQHZ010000191.1 GCA_028282445.1 Candidatus Binatia bacterium
GCTTCCGCCGATGGCAATGACAAGATCTTCGAAGCGACCAAGGGGCTCGGTCCTCACCGGTTGATCGAGGCGGTCGGTTCGGAGGCGTCGATTCAAAACGCGATCGGACTCGTCCGCAGCGGCGGTGTGGTGAGCGTGGTCGGCGTCAACACCAACATGGAGTTCCCCTTCCCGATGGCGCTGGCGCTGATGAAGGGGATCACGTTTCGCATCCAGATCTGTCCCGTCCCAGAGTTCTGGTCGGCCTTGATCCCGCTGATCGAGGAAGGCCGGCTGCGTCCCGAGTTTGTCTTCACACACCAATTGGGTCTGAGCGAGGGCGCCCAGGCATACGAGCTCTTCGACTCCCGGCGCGACGGGGTGCTGAAGGTATTGCTCGATCCGGCTGCTTGAGCCGGGTTGGAACCGATTACGCCGGGCAAACGCGGCGTTCCCGACAAGGGGAACGCCGCCTGCCGACGGAATGTCCCTGGACCGCGACTCCCTAATCGAGAAGCGCCTTCCAGCCGGCTGACTCTTTCCATTGTCGGATCAAGTCGGCATCTTCGTCGAGCAAGAACCCAGCTTCCAACGCGGCGTCGTTCGAGGCAGCGACCTGGTCGAGGTAGTCTTGGTTGTCGGTGTAGAGCGATTCGATGGTGTCTTCATCGAGAGGGATGGTCTTGCCGAATAGGAAGCAGAAGGCCGAGCCGCCGGGCGTCTCGCCGAGAAGTTGCGCGATCGGGGCGTCGACGTAGGACGTGCGGATACCGCCGCGACTGTTGCCGACCTCGTCGCGTACGAATTCGGTCAGGTCTTGGTTGAGCTCCAGGCGTGGCGAGCTGGGTGCGGGAATCCCGTCGCGTACCCAGGCGTCCAGCGCGCGGATGCCGGCCTTGAGCACGAAGTGATGCGGCCCGGAGTTGATCGGGTTGTCGCACTCGATAATCGTCGGAATCGGCATGGACGTAACGATGATTTCCGCCGCGCGCGGGTCGCCGCCGACGTCCCCCATGCCGACGAGCAGAGTGTAGGTGTCGGCGTGGGCGGTGCCGGCAATCTCCCACCAGCGGAAGTTGGCGCTGTCGTCTTGGCGGTCCGGCGCGGCTCCGAGAAGCGTCATGTCGGTTTCCGCTTGGACGGTCAGGACCGGAGTCTCGATGTCGGTGCGGACGCGCACGATCCCGGGAGCGGGGATGAAATCGAGCGGCGCTTGTGCGAGTGGCGCGCTACCGCCGCCGCGGCTGTGAACCAGGTAGCCGTCGAAGACGTCCGCTGCTTTGGCGAAGGCGTTGACGTACGTCACCATACGGAACGCGGATTGGGACTCTCCGGCTGCGATGATCGCACCCGGAATCATCCCGGCGAGCGGATCGACGCCGTCGCGCTGCAGCATGGCGACACCGACTTGAGAAAACATATCGTAGGAGAAGCTGTCGCCTGGATGCGAGAGCGTTCCGTACCGTTCCGGGTCGGCCGTCTTGAGCACGAAGTCGAGTCCGGGGATCGGCGGGGGGCTCCCACTTCCCTCGACTCCGACCGACTGCGCCGACACGCCGACCCAGATCCACCCTTGCCGAATCAACTCGACGTGGCTGTAGATCCAATCCGGCGCCGAGTCGAAGCCGGCGCTGACGTTCAGCCATTCGACCATCACCGAACCCTTGAAATCGGCCGCGTCGATCGGCCGGTGAACGACGATGCGGGTCTTGTAGTCGGCTGTATCGGATTGCTCGACGTTCCAGTTGCCGTCGGAGTCCAGCTCGCCGACATTCGAGTAGGCGCGTGCGCTACCGGACACGAAGAATTCCTCGCGGGTATAGCCGACGTCCTCCATGCGGAAGGTAGTCCCCTGCAGGATGATGCCGCGTCCGGCCGTGATCGGGCCCTCCACCAGGGGCGCCGGTACGTCGATCGTCGGACCGGACATGCCGCCGTCGTCGTCATCATCGCCGCACGCCCCGACCAAGACGAGGCAGCAGGC
>JANQHZ010000198.1 GCA_028282445.1 Candidatus Binatia bacterium
ACCCTGCGCACGATCAAGCGACACGGCGGAGTGCGAACCGGGCCGAAAGGCGAGACCTTCGAAGGAACCGCTCCGGCCGACCGCGCCGTCGAGGTCGGCGCCGATCAAGACTCCTGAGCACGGTCCCCCGCCGGCCCTGAAGCTGGCCGCCTGGGATTCGATCCCAGGGCTCGTTCACGGCTTCTACGGCCGGGCTGGAGGCTGCAGCACCGGCGACAAGCGCAGCCTCAATCTGTCCGACAAGGTCGGCGACGACCCGGCCGACGTCGAGCGCAACTGGCAGCTGCTGACTGCTGCCCTGCCAACCGTCCGTCTAGTCCGCATGAGCCAAGTACACGGCGATCGCATCGTCGCCCTCGAGCGCGCCGACAGCGACGGCAACCCTGCCAACGCCGGCGAATGCGACGGCCTGCTCACCGCCACCACGGGGCTCGCGCCGACCGTGATGACGGCCGACTGCGTCCCGATCTTGCTGGTAGCCCCGCAACGCCGCGCCGTCATGGCGCTGCACGCCGGGTGGCGCGGCTCTTTGGCGGGTATCGCCGCCGCCGGCCTGCAGGCAGCACAACGAGAGATCGGTACCCGCGCAACGGAGTGGCAGGCCGCCATCGGGCCGGCGATTGGCGGCTGTTGCTACGAAGTATCGGCCGAGATCGGCGAAAGTTTCACGAATCGATGGGGACGCGACCCGGAGTCGTGGCAAGCGCACGGCGACCGCGGGCAGCTCGACCTGCGCCGAATCAACGCCCGCATCCTCGCCGAGCAGGGCGTCGCGGCAGAATCGATCCATGCCGTGGGACCTTGCACAGCATGTGACCACCGCCGCTACTTCTCACATCGGCAATCGGCCGGTCGAGCCGGTCGGCAGGTCTCGATCATCGGTTTCGCCGAGTAATTCGCCGTTGTCTCCCAGCAAAACGACCGGTAAACTCGCAGGTGAATTCAGAAGCGACCTTGCGGGTCGCGGACCAGGAGATGGCTGAAATGAAGAAGGTGATTGCGGCAGGATTGATTGCGGGCAGCCTCTGTCTCGTCTCGCCGGCGTCGGCGCACGAGTCGACCTTCAACGACGTGTACGAAGACGACGTGATGCACCCTCTGCGGGTGGCGTACTACGTCATCCACCCGATCGGCTTTGCCGCCGAGTGGCTCGTCGGTCGCCCGTTTCAGTACATCATCTCGCGCGACGAGCTGAGCAACATCTTCGGCTACAAGCCGCTCGGCGAAGACGCGACCTACCGCGCGATGAGCAACGACATGTAGATTCCGAAGCCGGCGGTTTGCGCGAATGCCACGACCGCCGGCTTGTTTACTGCAACACGTTCCCTCACCCAGACGGGGCCGAAGCGAGTAGACCGTCGGCGCCCGTCGCTTCACGTCGTTCTCCGGAATCGCGGAATCCGGCCCGGGTCGAAGGATCCGACTCAAAGCCCCAGGCTACATCGACTGGGAAACGCCATGCGCAGCGAAGCCCTCCACCGGCTTCTAGCTCGTGTCCAGAGACGTGGAGCGGGGACGGTTGCCCTCACGCGAGCCGGAAATCGATCGGAAGGCGAATCATGGCCGACAAAGGCCCGCCTAGCGGAGCCTTCCGCCGGGGGCTGGACATACCGGCGAGAGCCTGCGACCAAGGAAGTTGACGACTCCGGAGTCCCCCCTTCTTCCGATCTGAGCGACTGCGGTGCGGCAATGCTTGTGTGTCGAATCCCCAGGCGGAGGTGCCGAAATGGTCGATAGCGCTGTAGAACACGTGCCACGAGAATCGGACGGTATGCTGTCCGAAACTCGCCGACAGTACCTGGACTCGCTCGTCGAGCGGGCTCGCACGGCGGCGTCCGCGCAGTCGGAGTTCTCCCAGCAGCAGGCCGACGCGCTGGTCAAGGCGATGGTCATCCGCGGGCTCGAAGCCGCCCAGGATCTCGCGATCAAGGCGGTCGAGGAGACCAAGATCGGATTGATCGAGGACAAGGCGCTCAAGAATATGATCGCGACCGAGTTCGTCTATCACTCGATCCGAGACGTCCGCACCGTCGGAGTCATTGCAGAGTACCCGGAGCGCAACCTGAAGGATGTCGCGGAGCCGATCGGCGTGGTGCTCGGCATCACACCGATCACCAACCCGACAGCGACGGTCCTGTTCAAGAGCCTGATGATGGCGAAGACCTGCAACTCCATCATCTTCTGCCCCCACCCCTACGCCAAGGAGTGCTCCAACGAGGCGGCGCGGATCATGGCAGAGGCGGCGGCCGCCGCCGGCGCGCCCGACGGCTTCATCAACTGGGTCGACGATATTCAGGTCAGCGACACCGAGTACCTGATGCACCACCCGGGCGTCTCCCTGGTCGACGCAACCGGTGGCCCGGGAATGGTGCGAGCGGCGTACAGCTCCGGCAAGCCCGCCCTCGGAGTGGGGGCCGGCAACGTCCCGTGCTACATCCACCGGTCCGCCGATCTGCGCATGGCGATCGTCGACATCCTCACGTCGAAGACCTTCGATAACGGCACCGCCTGCGCCTCCGAGCAGACCGTTCTGGTCGATCGCGAGGTCTATGACACGGTGGTGACGCTTTTCGCCGAGCACGGGGCGCACGTCTGCAAGCCCGAAGAGGTCGAGCTACTCGGCAACACGGTGGTCGACCCGATCAAGGGGCGGATGCAGCCCCTGGCAGTGGGCCAGAGCGCCGCTCGCATTGCCGATCAGATCGGACTGAAGGTGGACCCTCGCACCAAGCTGTTGCTCGCCCCGCTCGCCGGCGTCGGTCGCGACCATCCCCTGTCGTGCGAGAAGCTTTTCCCGGTGCTGGGAATCCTACCGGTCGAGGGACCCGACCAGGCTATGAAGGCGGCGGTCGACGTGCTCGACTTCGGCGGCACCGGTCACACAGCCTCGATCTTCTGCGAAGACGACGAGATCGTCACTCGCTACGGCGAGACGGTCAACGCCGGCCGCGTCATCGTCAACTCCCCCTCATCGGTCGGTGCGCTCGGCGGTGTCTACAACGATCTCACGCCGACGCTCTCCTTCGGATGCGGCACCGGTGGCGGCAACAGCACGACCGAGAACGTGACGGCGAAGCACTACCTCAACATCAAGAAAGTGGCGAACCGCACCCCGGCGCACCAATGGTTCCGCTCGCCGAGCCAGATCTACTTCAACTCCCACGCGCTCGAGAACCTGCGCGACCTCGACGTCGCCAACGTTCTGATCGTCACCAGTCAGGACCTCGACCAATTGGGATTCGTCGACCGTATTCGATCGTTCCTCGCCACCGGGGTGGCCTGCCACGTCTTCGACCGGGTCGAAGTCGAGCCGACCTATGCCGTCGTACAAGCCGGCGTAGAAGCAATGCAGCATCAGAAACCGGATTGCCTGATCGCTGTCGGCGGGGGCTCGGTAATGGACGCCGCCAAGGCGATGCGGCTGTTCTACACCCACCCCGACCTCGACTTTCACAGTCTAGAGACGACCTTCCTCGATCCGCGCAAGCGGGTTATTCAGTATCCGAAAGATCGCGAACAGTCGGTCCGTCTGGTCGCGATTCCGACCACCAGCGGCACCGGCTCGGAGGTGACGCCCTTCGCGGTCATCAGCGACCCGGAGATCGGCCGCAAAGTCCCGCTCTACGATCACTCGCTGACACCGGATGTCGCGATCGCCGACCCCGAGCTGGTGCGCGGTCTCCCGGCGGAGGTCACCGCCGACACCGGCCTCGACGCACTGACCCACGCGCTCGAAGCGGTCGTCTCGGTTTTCGCCTCGGAGTACACCGACGCGCTGGCCACGCAGGCGGCTCACATCATCTTCAACTACCTTCCGCGCGCCTGTCGCGACGGGAGCGACATGGAAGCGCGTACGCGAATGCACAACGCCGCATCGCTCGCAGGCCTGGCCTTCGCCAACGCCTTCGTCGGCGTCAACCACGCGCTCGCCCACAGCTTGGGCGCGGAGTTCAAGGTCCCGCACGGCCGCGCCAACGCCGTCCTGTTGCCCTACGTAGTGGGCTACAACGCGGAGATGCCGAGCAAGTTCATGCCGTTTCCAAACGTGAAGGCCTATGTCGCCCACGAGAAGTACGCCGAAGTGGTCGATCGAATGGGCTGGGGTGGCGGATCGACAGAAGAGAAAGTCGCGATTCTCGTCGACCGGATCTTCGCTCTGCTCAAGGAGTGCGGGATCCCCCACACGATTGCCGACCTCGGTATTTCCAAGACCCAGTTCGAAGCCGCCCTACCCGACATCATCCGCGCCGCCTACGACGACATCAGCACCCGCTCGAACCCGCGCATGCCGCTGCTCGGCGAGCTCGAAAAGCTGTTGTGGACCGCCTTCGACGGCGAACGCCGCTAGCGTACAGCAAGCAGATCGAAGAACGGGAAGCCGAGCGGAGCGAACGGGTCGTGGGCTTCGCGCGATGCCGAGGACGGGATTTGACTCGCCGCGGGCTTGGGTGCGAGCGTACGTGCGAACTTGGTTGGGGGAAAGCTCATGCGATACGGGAAGACGGCGGCCTTGCTAGTCGCAATCGTAGCGATCGTAGCCTGTGGAGACGACGACGACAGCAGCGGCGGCAACGGAGTCGCTGAGCGAATCGTCCTCGGCCCGGAGGGAAACCGTCTGCGCGCCTATGCGGCCGACGACGAGGACCGCCAACAGGTCGTGATTCCGAGTGCGGCTGACGACCCCGCGAACGGTCGCGATATCAACGGCCAGGTCTGTATTGCTCCGGGAGGACGGGTCTTTATCGCTGGTGAGGATACGGGACAACCCGATCCGCCGGCCGGGTGGGGAGTCTTCGAGCTTGCCGGCGACCGTGTCGGTGAGCTGAGCGCGACCCAGATCGGCAAGCTCAATGCGACGTTCCAAACAGGGCCAGGGATGGAGGGTTCGACCAGCGGCGCAGAACCCTACGGCTGTGCCTTTCTTTCCGACGGACGCGTGATCACAACGGATGTCGGCAACCAGGCTTCGGGTCCGCCGAATGGCCAGGTCATTATCTGGTTTCCACCGCTCGACGTGCCCGACCCAGCGTACTGCAAGCTCGATATCGCGGTCGGAACCCCGGGCGGCGTTTACATCGACGACGCGGACAATGTCTACGTCGCCAGCGCGCGCGAGTCGAGCGGCGTGCTGCTCTACGCGCCACCCTTCCCCACCTCGGACGACCCCACCGGCGGATGCGACGGCGTCGACTCCACCGGCGCACCGATGGCAACCGGTGTCGAGCAAACGCGCTTCATCGTGGCCGACGAGAACATCCCGACACCGAACGGCATCGTGCGAACGCGGGACGATACGTTCTTGGTATCGAGCATCTTAAACGGCGTCATCGCCGAGTACGACGACAGCGGCTCGTTCGTTCGACGGATTCTCGAGCCGCCGCCCGGAGAGACGCTCGGAGAGATGCCTTTCTCGACCGGCACCCCCTTCGGTCTGGCGATTGCGAGCGACGGCACCGTGTTCTTCTCGGACCTGGGTCTGGTGATCGACTCATCGGGCATCGGCCCCGGTCGCAACACCGGATCGGTACGCCGAATCCGCTTCGCAGAAGGAGAACCGCAGCCGCCGGAAACTTTTCTCGACGGCCTGGCATTTCCGGATGGAGTCGCGGTCCTCGAACCCTGACTGCGTCTGAGCGTACGCTTAGTCAACCACAGGTTGGGAAAGGAGGATCTGCCGTCGGCGGCGGATGTCGTGTATTGCAACACCCTCACCACCCTGTGATGTTGACTGTTCCTACCCAGAGGGATGACCGACCATGAAAAGACCGATTCGACGACGCGACTTTCTCCGCTACATGGCGGTCACCGTGGCCGCCAGCGCCGCGCCCCTCAATGGGTGCGGCGACGATGACGACAACGACGCCGGCGTAGAGCCGTTCCCGGATTCGGACCCAATGGATGTCGATCTCGTCTTCCCTCAGGGACTGGCATCCGGAGATCCCCGGCCGGACAGCATCGTGCTGTGGACGCGGGTCGAAATGGGCGACACCGAAACCGAAGTCGATGTCCTCTACCAGATCGCGGAGGATCGCGATTTCGGCCGCATCGTGGTC
>JANQHZ010000201.1 GCA_028282445.1 Candidatus Binatia bacterium
ACAGCACCGTGAGCCTGGGCGGGCTCAGCCTTCAGCTGCCGAAGACCCGATCTCGGGCGCACTACGTGCGTTGTCCGGTGATCGTTCATGAGTTCCCCGGTGACACCATCGGCGTCAGCTACCAGGGACAGCTCCTGGCTCGGTACGACCGGCAGGGCACCCTTACTCAAGCGCCGATGGCCTCCAAGCGCCGGCGGCCATCGCCAGGGGAGGAGGCTGCGGTCGCCCTACGGGCTCCCTCCGCCTCCTCCCCTCGCGACAGGAAACCTCGAAAACCGAAGACCAAACCTAACAAATCACCGGACAATGAAACCGGACATCTTTAACTGCTAATGGACCGGACTTGTTTAAGTGTCAGCCACAGGTTTTTCCTTCTGCGAGTGGACAGCTGAATTTCAGAGGCGGCAAGCACGGTATGCCTCTTCCAGGTGGTGTCGATTGTCTCGTCACTCGATCGGAGAGGTAGTCGAAGGCGTGGCTGAGGGTGGCAGTCGCGCAAAGAGCGACTGCGGGCAAACCCGTTCTTCGAAACCCTTTCCAGCCGACCTCGACTGTCAGCGGGAATTGCTGGAACGGCGAAAACGACCGGGCGGCATTCCAAACCAACGTTGGGCCGCGCGGCCGAAGTTGGCGACATCGCGATACCCCAGCCTCCAAGCGATCTCGGAGATCTCCCACGACGGGTCGCGCAGCATACGCTCGGCGCGATCCCTGCGGTGCCGGTCTCGAAGCTCACGGAACGTCGTGCCGGCCTCGGCGAGGCGTCGCGTCAGCGATCGTCGCGAGGTGCGGAGAGCGCGTGCCGCCTCGTCAATGGACATCCCCGCATCCCCCGCCGAGACGAGGAGGTCCTCGACATCCGCCACGATGAAATCCCTCCGCGCGAGATCGCGCTCTCTCTTCTGGAGTCTGCCGACCGAAGTTTCGAAGACCGCGGCATCGGCAGTCGGGCATCGTCGCTCGAGCAACGACTCCGGAAGGCACATCGCCGTCACGGAGCGATCAAAGTACGCCGGGGCTCCCAGCTCCTTTTCGTAGAGGTCGGCGTAGGCCGGCGCAGGATAGTCGAAGTCGAAGCTGACGCCCGCCATCGAACCTCCCAGCACCGACTCGAGCAGATTCTTGCGAGCCATCGACGCCAACTCCAGCAGCGAGGTTCGCAGACCCGATTCGATCGGGTAGGCCGGCTCGAAAGCCAGTTTGTAGCGACCATCCTCGCGGGTCGCGGTTCGCGTGCGGGCGCCCGGAAGCCAGACCGGGCCATAGCGCTCGAGAATGCCGAGACTCGCGCCCAGATCGGGAGCGCTCAGGAAGGCGAATCCGAGCGGTCCGTGCACCGCGGCATGGTAGGTGCGCCCCAATCGAAGTCCCCACCCAGGCGGCAAATCCGCGGTGAGCTCGCGCATCAAGTCGAGCTGCTCCGCGACCGATATCGAGGAGCCCGCATCGAGTGCGGCCAGGCGGGGGGGCACACCGTGCTCTTCCATGATCCCCGCTTCCACCAGATACCGCTGCAACAACAGCACATAGACCGGGGAGGTCGGCAAGTCCGTGACCGAGTGGCTGTGCATCGAGGCCCCCGCGCCATGGCGGAATAGCGATTGGCCCCAAATGACCAATCATTGGCTCACCATACACTACCCCTGTGCAGGTGCACATCCGAGACTACGGCAACAGGAGGATGAATCATGCAGGTCGGAATCTTGATGTTCCCGAGCCCCAACCCCGGAGGATCGGCAGCGATCGGTCAACTGGTGGAGCGCCTGGGATTCGACAGTCTCGTGTTCGCGGACACCCAATGCCTGACTCCGGACGTATGGGGCCAGCTCATGCTCGTAGCGACGGCGACCGAGCGCATCCAGATCGCACCCGGCGTTACCAACCCGGTGAGCCGTGACTCTTCCGTCACCGCATCCGCCGCGTTGGGCCTACAGGTTGCGAGCGGGGGGCGTGCGGTACTCGGCATTGGCCGTGGCGATTCGTCGATGGCGAAGATCGGGCAGCGGCCGGCGTCGCGACACGAGCTCGAGACCTACCTCGCTCGCCTGCGGGCGTACCTCGCCGGAGCCGAGGTCGATCGCGACGGAACACCGAGCCGCATCGAATGGCTCGACGGCTGCGATCTTCCGCAAGTACCCATCGAGGTGGCCGCGACAGGGCCCAAGGTGATTGATGTGGCGGCGCGCCACGCGGACCGGATCTGCTTCGCCGTAGGCGCGGATCCGGCACGGTTGGCGGAGAGCATGGCCCGGGCTCGCGAGGCCGCCGAAGCGGTCGGACGCGATCCGAACGAATTGAGCTTCGGCGCGTTCGTAAACTGCTTCGTCAACCGAGACCTCGAGGTGGCCCGCAATGCAATCCGTGGTGGTCTGTCTTCGTTCGCCCGCTTCTCCGGGGTCAAGGGCATGGACGTCGATGCAGCCGGATCCGGGGAAACCTATGAGATGTCCGGCCATGGAATGTCGAGCAGCCCCCACGCGAAGTTGATGGACGCCAAGTTCATCCAAAGTTTCGGAATCGCCGGACCGGTGAGCGACGCCATCGCGCGGTTCCAAGAGCTTCGCGACGCAGGACTCGACTTCGTCCGCATCGTACCCGGTTCGCGAGATACGGATGCGAGCCTGGCGGTGGAGTCGCTACAGGCCATCGCCCAACACGTACTCCCGGCCGTCGCTCGATGAAGATTCCGGAATCGGCGCAGCACGTGGTGCGACACCGAATCGATCTCTCCGTATTGAGCGGCAACTCGCACGGAAAGCTTCACGTCATCCGAACGAGCCGGAACGGTAGCCGAATCGCCTCACCGACCGGAGGTCCGAGCGAATACGAGAAAGGACGGCCAGTATGAACAACCCAACCACCTTCAAGACTCGGACCCCGGTCGAAAACCGTCGGCTGCGAAGACTAGCATCCGCGTCATCGGCGAGGATTCAGAACCCTCCCGGACAATCGATACAAGACACCTCTTGGACAAGAGCGATTCCGCGAATGCTCGCGCTCATCGCTCTCGTGAGCACCGGCGCGCCGGCGGCCGAGGTCGACCCGAGGATGGCCGGCTTCGGCGGAAAGATCAGCCGGAGCTACGAGGAGTCGGTCGAGGACTGGCCCGAGGAGCCAAGCTTTACCGGAGAAGAGGTCAACGTCGTCATCTTCCTGCTGGACGATGTCGGCTATGCCCAACTCGGCTCCTTCGGCGGCCTCGTGCCAACCCCCAACATCGACAAGCTGGCAGCAGGCGGAGTGCGTTTTGCGAACTTCCACACCACCGCCCTTTGCTCCCCCTCGCGAGCTTCGATCCTCTCCGGCCGAAATCACCACTCGATCGGACTCGGGTCTCACGCGCTCACTGCGATGGGGTTTCCGGGTTACGCCGGGCGAGTCCCGCTGAGCGCCCAGGGGGTCGCGCGCCTGGCGCGCGACACCGGTTACACAACCTATGCCATCGGCAAATGGGATCACACGCCGACTTTCCAGGTGCACCAGGTCGGCCCCTTCACCTACTGGCCAACCAATGACGGGTTCGACCACACCTATACATTCATGAGCGCGGACTCGAACAACTTCACACCGGTGATGTACTCCGGTCACGAAGCGATCGAACCTTCACGGGGGAAACCCGACTACCACCTCTCCCAAGACATGGCCGACAAGGCGATCCACTACTTGACCGGGCATGTCTCGATCAATCCACGCAAGCCCTTCTTCATGTTCTGGGCACCCGGTGCAATGCATGCGCCGCACCACGCCCCGCAAGAGTACATCGATCGCTTCAAGGGACGATTCGACATGGGGTGGGACCAAGCACGCCGGACAATCTACGAAACTCAGCTCGCTATGGGCATCCTCCCGAAAGGAACCAAGCTGACGCCGCGACTGGACGAGATCCCAGCATGGGACAGCCTCTCCGCCGAGGAGAGAGCGGTCTATTCCCGTCAGATGGAGGCCTTCGCTGGGCAGTTGGCCCATGTCGACGAGCAGATTGGCCGCGTGGTGGCGACGCTCGAGCGCCTCGGCAAGCTCGACAACACCCTGATCATCGTGACGTCGGACAACGGCGCCAGTGGTGAAGGCGGGCTCTCGGGCACGCACAACGAGTTGCTTTTTTTCAACGGAGTATCGCGGACGAGCCTCGAGGAGAACCAAAAGAAGCTGGACCGCTGGGGCCAAGAGGAAACCTACAACCACTACCATGCCGGCTGGGCCTGGGCGGGCAACACACCGTTCCGTTACTTCAAGCAGATCGTCCACCGCGGAGGGCAGTCCGACCCGCTGATCGTGCACTGGCCAAGAGGAATCGAGGCAAAGGGTGCCATCCGCCATCAGTTTACCCACATCATCGACGTCGGGCCGACGATTCTCGAAGTAACGGGCGTGCCGTTCCAAGCCGAGATTGACGGCATCCCGCAAATGTCGATGGACGGAACGAGCTTCGCCTACGCATTCGATCAACCCAGCGCGCCCGAACTCCACGCCCGTCAGTACTTCGAGCTCTTCGGAAACCGCGCCATGTACCTGGATGGCTGGAAGGCGGTCACCATCCACGGAAACCGCATGCCTTGGGACGGCAACTCAACCAACCCATTCGAGAACGACGAGTGGGAGCTCTACCACGTCGCGGAGGACTTTTCCGAGGCGACGAATGTCGCGAGCCGCTATCCCGAGAAACTCGAGGAGCTCAAGGATGCGTGGGACAAGGAAGCGTTCAAGTACAACGTGTTCCCGCTTTACGACAACATCATCGCTCGGGCCAAGAAGGCCAACCAAGTGTACGCACCGGCGCGAGACGAGTACGTCTTCTTCCCACCCGGTGCGATCCGTATCCCGGAGGCCTACTCACCGCCAGTCAAAAACCGAGATCACAGCATCACTGCGCATGCGACCGTGCCTGAGGAAGGAGCCGAAGGCGTTCTCCTCGCCGTCGGCGGAATCTACGGGGGATACTCGCTCTTTGTGAAGGACGGAAAGCTCTACTACGAGTACAACGCATTCAACGAGAAGCGATTCCAGGTTGTATCCAAGACGCGGGTTCCGTCCGGGGAAGTCGAGCTCCAGGCCGTCTACAAGGCGAATCCGAAAGCGATGATCGGTATCGTCGAGTTGCTGATCAACGGAGAGACGGTCGCCACTGGAAACATCGACCGAATCATGGCGGCCAACTACTCGATCTCGGAAACGTTCGACGTCGGTATGGACACCGGAACGCCGGTGTCGAAGGAGTA
>JANQHZ010000265.1 GCA_028282445.1 Candidatus Binatia bacterium
CGAGTGTTTTCGGCCTGATGGCGATTCCCTCTCAGTCGGCCTACAACGCCTCGAAATTCGCCGTGCGCGGGTTCACGGACGCGCTGCGCATCGAGCTCGTGGTCGAACGGTGCGGAGTCTCCGCGACGACGGTCCATCCCGGCGGGATCCGGACCAACATCGCGCGCGACGCTAGAGTCGATGCGGGGTTGGAGATGGACCGCGAGGAGCGGGCCGGAAAATTCGAGAAGATGACGCTGACCACACCGGCGGCGGCGGCTGAGAAGATTTTGAAGGCGGTCGAGAAGAACCGGCGGCGCACCCTGGTCGGACCGGACGCCGTGCTCTTCGACATCGTTTCGCGTCTGCCGGCCGTCGTCGCGCAGAAGTTCCTGGCGGCCGCGGCGCGGCGAGAGCTCGACCGCCAGGCGGCGGCCGCGCCGCAAGGGGCGGGCTAGTGTCCCGAGTCGGAAGTTCGTTTCAATTTCGCCGGCCCTCGACGTCCGTGCCGGCGTTGCTCCTCCTCGAAGTATCCCTGATATTGCTTCGTCGTCGCGCCTTGGCACGAACGCCGATTGCTCGCCGAAATTATTGCAACGAACTCCCGACTCGGAACACTAGGAGCTCGCTGCGTTCGAGACTTTTGATTGTTGGAGAAGACCCGTGACACTCGAACCCAATGAGACGCTGAAGAAGTTCGGATTCCCGGAGACGACCGTGGCCGAGTATGACCGCTGGGTCGTGCTCGCCAGGCCGAAACAAATCACTCTCGGCTCGCTGGTGCTCGCCTGCCGCGAGGAAGCGACCGCATTCGCCGACATTTCGGCTGCGGCGTTCGCAGGCCTCGGAGCAGCGGTCGCCGAAGTCGAGGCCAATCTCCGTCGCGAAGTGGAATACGAAAAGATCAACTACCTGATGCTGATGATGGTGGACCCGAATGTCCACTTTCACGTGATCCCGCGCTACCAGGGCGCCCGCTCTCTCAACGGCATCGAGTACCCAGATCGCGCCTGGCCAGGGCCTCCCGACCTCAAGGCGACGGCCGATCTCACCGCCGAGGACCTCTCGGCGTTGATCGCTCACTTTCGCGATGCTTGGCGGCGTTCGTAGAAGTGCCGCGAGCGACGATTAGCGAGGCTCGTACCAGATCGCCGAGGTGACGGCGCGTTCCTGAATCGTCGCCGGCTCGGGCGGCGCAACACCGATTCTGACCGCGTCGTAGGTCGACCAGCGCGGGGTCGGGATCTCGACGACACGGGCATAGTAGAAGGCGCCGGCCGACGGGTCGAAGTCGGGATCGGCCCAGACCGTTTGCAGCCGACCTGCGCCGACCGTGTTTTCGTAGGTCGCTCGCGCCGGATCGACCGTGTTGCGGATCGGAGGTGCTCGCCGGGTGCCGGGATCGGCGCGCCGGCCGTCGGAGGCGGCGACGTCGTAGATTCTTTCGTGACTCTGGCCGTCGGCGTCCACCCAGCCTTTGACGATCTGAATGCGGTCTAGGTTGGCGCCGGTGGGGTCCTTCAACGCCATTACCAGGAAGCGTGGCGCATCCGTGGCGGCGGGTCGTGGGGGCAGGTCGCCGCCCATCGGAACGCCGACGCCGTATGCGCGTTCGATCGTATCCGGCTCGGACAACAGGGCCTCGTCGATCGTCCATCCGCCGAAAAAGCGCACGACGATGCGTGGACCCGACGTCGCGTAGGTTTCTTTTCTCCGCATCGCGTCGAAGAGCGAGGCGCGGGTGTTCTCCTCGGCCCATACTGCGGCGAGGCCGGCGGCGCTCCAACGCAGGCCGCGGTTCTGATCGTCGGGCAACAGAAGCGTCTGTCCGAGGCGGAGTCCGATGGTGCCGTCGATGAGCGGAAGTTTGCCGTGATAGTTGTCTTCTTCGACCGAGGAGCTCGAATTGTGCGAGTCGCTGCTGCCGATGAACCCGAAGCGGTAGGGGTTGAAGCCGGCTTTGGCCGCGAGCTCGAGGCCGGTGCGTAACGCGTCGCGCGCGTA
>JANQHZ010000278.1 GCA_028282445.1 Candidatus Binatia bacterium
GCATCTCCAGCAGGGCAACCCCAAAGTCGTCAATTTTGGCCACAGCTGGGTCACCTTGCGGCCGGGACTCGAGTGGTTCGGGCCCGAGATCGGCTTCGCCCACACGATTGCCGAAGCCTGCCCCAACTCCAGAATCGGCGTACTCAAGATCCCCCGGGTCGCGACCGGCATCAACTCCTGGTTGCGAGAGTGGGATCAAGAGCTCGCCGAGATGGCCAGCCGTCCCAACGTCGGACCGCTCTACCCAACCATGCTGGAGAGGATCGACGTCGCCGGGGCGAGAGGGAGCGTCGTGTGGGAGGGGTTCGTATGGGTGCACGGCAACGGCGACAAGCAGTTGGTCGAGCTGGCGCAACAGTACGGCGAGAATCTCGCACTTCTGATCGGCGCGCTGCGAGACGATCTGGACGACGCCGAGCTGCCCCTCATCTTCCATTACAACCTGCGACGGCTACCAGAGCCTCCCGCGCACACCGCGGGCGTGGTCTTTCCGGTGGGGCCGGGCGACCAGATCGTCGAGGACGAAAAGTGGAGTGCGCAGTTCGAGATTCCGCACGCCTTTGCAGCCAACTGGGCGCGCGTTCCGACCCGAGACCTGGTGCATCTGAACTCAGAGGGATACGTGATCGGCGGTCGCTTACTGGCTGAAGCTTTCCTGTCGGGACAGTAAGTCCGGCCGGCTGCTCCCATGCGACGCGCCAATCGACGAGCCGCAGCCCGCTTCACCGAAGCCTTGCGGCGCGCAGCAGTCGGCCCGTTGGCTGCCTGCGCAGTCGCCTGCGCGACCTCGATGCAAGCCGGAGAGTTCTGCACGGCCGACTGCAACCTCGACGGCCTGGTCGGCATCGACGAGCTGCTGACCGCGGTATCGATCTCCCTCGATCTCGCAGATCTCGAGAGCTGCCTCGCCCTCGATTCCGACTGCGACCGCAGCGCTACGATCGTCGACCTCACCCGGGCCGTCAACGACGCGTTCGGCGACTGCGCGGTCGCTCCAACCTACGACTGTCCTTGGCCCGACCTCGCCGACGACGACATTCACGCATTCCTGATGGCTGGTCAGTCCAACATGCGGGGAGTGGGCAACCCCGATGATGTCCCCGAGGACTTGCAAGAGGGCGCCCCCCGCGTGCTCGATCTCGGGACCGAGTGGCGCACACTCCGACCGGGTCACGATTTTTTCGGTCCCGAAATCGGATTTGCCCATACTTTGGCAACCGCATGCCCCAAATCACGGATTGGGGTAGTCAAACGGCACCGAGTGGCCTCCGGCATCAACGCTTGGCTGCGCGACTGGAACGAAGAGCTCGCCAAGCTAGTCGGCAATCCGGACGTCGGCCCTCTCTACCCAACTCTCATGGAGCGGGTCGATCTCGCCGAGCGCAGCGGCCCGGTCACCTGGGAGGGCTTCATTTGGGTCCACGGCCACACAGACAAGAATCTGCGCGAGCTCGCTGAAAGCTATGGCGACAACTTGGAGCTGCTGGTCGAAGCCGTGCGCGAGGATCTCGGGCGACCGGATTTACCGGTCGTGGTGCAACACGCCCTGCGCAAACCACCGCAGCAGGCGGAGCTGTCAGCAAATCTGGTACTGGTCGGTCACGGGATCGTAGAGCTGGAAAAGTGGAAGGCTCAGTTTGAGATCCCCCGCACTTTCGGAGCCGACTGGACACTGCTTCCGCGCCGGGACTTCGTGCACCTGACCTCGGAAGGCTACCTGCGAGGAGGCAGGCTGCTGGCCGAAGCCCTGCTCGACGGACTCCAGTCGGAGGCCGCGCGATCAGACGAGGAGTGACCGATGGCCCACAACGACAATGTCCGTTTCGTACTCGAACCAAGCGACGAGTACTGCCACAAGCCGGACGATGCCTCGAACTACAACGAGAGCATGTACTTCAATGTGTTCGATCCACTACGCAAGGTCGGTGGTTGGTTTCGTCTCGGCAATCGCGTCAACGAGGGCTACGCAGAGATGTCGACCTGCATCTACCTACCCGACGGCAGGGTCGCTTTCATGTACGGCCGACCGAAGATCGAGGACAACCGCAAGATGAACGCCGGCGGGTTGCGCTTCGAGGTCGTCGAACCGTTCGAGAAGCTGCGGGTCGTCTACGAAGGCAAGACTTGCCATCTCGAGCGACCGCTCGAGATGGCCAACCCCTCCAAAGCCTTCAAGAGCAACCCCATCCTGCCCTGTAGCGTCGAGCTCGACTATCGCGGCGTCGCGCCGATGTACGGCGGACGTCCGGTATTGGCGGACGGCTCGGAGATCCCCATCGACCCCGAGAAGTCATTCGCCAAGGCTCACTACGAGCAGCACGTCGCCGCCGCCGGATCCATCGCGATCGGCGACGAATCGTGGACCATCGACGGATTCGGGCTGCGCGACAAATCGTGGGGACCGCGCTACTGGCAAGCGGTTTCCTGGTACCGATGGTTGCCGATGAGCTTCGGGCCCGACTTCGCGATGATGATCTCGATCATCGGCCGCGAGGATGGCAATCCACGGCGCAGCGGTATGGTACTACGAGACGGCGAGTATGTAACGATCCGCGACGCTCGCATCGAAAGCGAATGGGACGAGAACTGGTACCAAACCAAGCTACGCGCATGGGCCAAGACCGACGAGCGCGAGCACCACGTCGAGGGCCGAGTGCTGTCGATGATCCCGCTGAGAAATCGCCGCAAAACCCCGCAGGGCTCCATGCTGGTCACGCGCATCACCGAGGGCATGACCGAATACACCTGCGACGGAAAGACCGGCTACGGCCTGTCCGAGTATCTCGACCAAATCGTCGACGACAAGCCGATCGGCCCCGACGTACCCCACGGATAAGCCGCGATCGGCGGCGCTGCTCGCGATCCTCGATCGCTCCGGTGAATCGAGGCCTGCCCCGCAGGGTCTCGAGCGGACGGGTTCGGGGCTTTTCGGCACCGAACCGCGCAGCTTCCCACGCAGCGATATTTCCACCAAGCGAATCGCTGCGGTATGGTGACGTTTTCTAGTGTTCCGACTCGGGACACCAGGGAGCTGCAAGAAAAGCGCTAGCGTATGAAGAACCGAGCCACCTGGCGCCTGAGGGCTGCCGCCGTTGTCGCGTTTTGCGTTGTGGTTTCGATACCCGCGCAAGCTGCGCCCGCACCGCTCGCCGATTGGGGCAACTTCTCGACCGCGACCGCGATCTGCCAGCGCGCCATCGGTCGCGCAGCCGCTACCTGCGCCCGGCGCGCCATCCACAATCGGAACCTCTGCCTGACTGCCGAGATCGACGAACGCCAATGCGATCGGCAGATCGTTGACGACGTGTCGACCGCCCAGCGCGCAAGGGCGCTGGCGATGATCGGCCGCCATTGCGACGACAGCGCCGCGCAGAGCCTCGGCTTCGCCGACCTGAGCGACGCCCGCGCCCAGATCGAGCAAGCCTGCGAAGAGACCGAGACCGCAGTGATTTCAGCGGTGTGGGGGCCGGTAACGATCGGCGAGTCGACCGCCGTCGCAGGCGATGACGAACAACGCTGCCTGGTCGGCAGCGCTCGCGCCGCGTCGCGCCTGCTTCGCTTTGCCATCCGCGTGCAACAACGCACCCTCGATCGCGTCGCGGGCGAAGACACGGGTGCCGAACGAAAGAGCTTCGAGATCGAGCGCGCGCGACGCCTGGTCGCGCGGATCCGCCGACGCGCGGAAATGCGGCTTGCCTTCGAGTGTCAGGACACCGACTTTGCGGAGCTCTACGGTCGGAATATCGCGACCCTGGCGAGTGACGTGGCGCAGCGTGCGGACTGCATCAACCGCTTCGCCTACAGGGTCGATGGTGTGTTCGCTTGCCCTGCTCCGGTATGCGGCAACGGCGTCGTCGAGAGCGGCGAGCAGTGCGACGACGGCAACGCTTTCGAAGGCGACGCCTGCCTGAGCGATTGCGTGAGGGCGGAGTGCGATTCGTTCGCCGGCACCTACGACTTGATTCAGCGTGCAGTCTTCGAGAAACGCGGTTGCACGGCCGAGATCTGCCACTCGACGGCCAACCCGGGCGGCGGCCTCGATCTCACCGCCGGCAACTCCTACGCCGCGATGATCGACGTGCCGGC
>JANQHZ010000286.1 GCA_028282445.1 Candidatus Binatia bacterium
CGCTCCGTCTCGCTCTCCCGGGTGAACGGCAGGTAGTGGGTGCTGCGTCGTTCGCGGTCCATGAAAAAGCCGCCGGAAGCATCCGCCGCACTCGGCGACGCGGCGAGCCATACGACCGTATCCGCGCCCTCGGCCGGACTGCGGAGAATCAATCGGCTGAGCCGGTAGAAACCGGGCAGCGACGAGCGCACCGATGGCGTATCCGCCCAGCCGGGGTGCATCGCCGACACGACGATCTCGTTGCCGAGCTCCTCCGCAAGGAGCTCCGACAACACGACCTGCATGCGCTTGGTGTCGGCGTAGGCGAGCACTCCGTCGTAGTCCCGCTTGGTCCAGTTGTGGTCGCGAAGGTCGAGCCGGCGTGTGTACATACCGCCGGACGATACCCAGACGACACGCGCTCCCGTCGATGCGCGCAAAGCCGGCTCGAGGGTCTCGGTCAGTAGGTACGGACCGGCGACATGAGTGGCGAAAGTTAGCTCCAACCCCTGTGCGCTTTCGCAGCGCCGGTCGGGAAGCACCCCTGCGTTGTGAACCAGAACGTCGACCCGTCGGCTCGCCAGGCACTGCCCTACTTTCCGCACCGCCTCGAGATCGGAAACATCGAGCACCTCGACCGAGACCTTGCGATTCCCCGTCTGCTCACGGATCCGTTCGGCCGCGCGATCGCCGCGACCGCGGTCGCGGCACAGCAAGACGACCTCGGCTCCGAGATCCGCCAGAGCGAGCGACGTTTCGTAGCCGATCCCGGAGTTTGCGCCGGTCACCAGGCATCTCTTGCCGCTCATGTCGACGTCGAGATCGCCGGCCCGGAACGCCAGTGAATGAACCCAGTACCCCGTTCGATCGAAGGAAAACACAACCGTCGGGTCGACGACGTACCCCAGTGCGCGCCCGAGCCATGCACCGAGGCCATCGTCGCTCTCGACTTCGACGATCGCCTGCGCTTCGGGCTGCAGGGCGTCGAGAATCGCATCGGTCGAGGCGTGATCGCCCGCCTCGCTACTGATGTAGCGGAAGGTCATCTCGCCTCCCGGCTTGATGACGAACACGCCACCGAGCTGCCATGGGTCGCCCTGGACCGAGTTTTGCCGAAATCCCTTTCTGAGCGCTCGCACGGCATTGAGCGGCATGCGGGGAGACAGCAACTCGACCCGCCCCCGCCTCAGTCCGGCCGCTCGATACGACGCCAGATCGGGATCGATGAGAATCGGGCAATCGAGATCCAAGTCCTCGCGGAACGCCGACGCGAACGACTGCATGCCGTTCCCAACCAGCACGAGCTCCGCGCCCATCGCCCGGATGTCTTCCAATCGGTCACGCAACTGCGTGACTTGCTCGCGGCAGAATAGTCAGCCGAAGTGGCGGATGAACACCAAGACCGCCGGCTTCTTCTCCCAGAAGGAGTCGAGGCGGGTGATGACGCCGTCGCAGTCGGAGAGCTCGATCGCCGCGAGTTTTTCGATCGTTCTCATATCTTGACACTATGCGTCACAACAACTCTGTCAACGGCTTCGCCGGCGCTGTCGTCGAGTCCCCAGCGCCAGCTGTTTACGCCAAGCGCTGTAGGAAGAGAGCGAGCCCGCGCGCGGCCATGCCAGCCACGGCCAGGGATGAATCTCGGCGGGAGCGATCGCCTCGACGATCTTGCGCCACCCGTCGACGGGTGTGAACACCACTGCCGGCCGACGCTCCGCCAGGACTAGGCGCGGGTCTCCCAGATGAACCTCGAGATCGCGGTGCGTGCCGATCTCGGCAAGCGTCTCGACGAGAAAGATCAAGCGTTTCGCGGAAAGGCGCCAGTGCGACAGGAGTTGGCGATCGAAGGCGAAAACCACCGGCAAACCGGGATGAGCCACCAGCGCCGGATCGCCGTCTCCGAGCGATTCCGCCGTCAGCCAGACGGCGTCGGGTTTCGTATGCCGCACCACCTCACGCGGACCCGCCGTTCGCCCAAGGTCGGGGTCGCGCGCGAGGTTAGGCGGCGGCGCGATTGGAACCGGCGCGTCATCGTGTGGCCGCCGCTGGATCGGGCACTGGAGCTGAAGCGAGCAGCGAGCGCACATCCCCGGCGCCCGTTTCTCGACCTGCCAGCGGCTGAATCCATAGGGCCGGCCGGTCGCCGCACCCACGGTCCACTGCCAGCCCAGGAGGTTGGCAGCACGCGATCCGTCGAGCAGATGGCGAAAGAATTCGCGCTCGCCGGCGCGCCAGTCGGCGCCGCAGCGCACCGACCAGTGCGAGGCGAACCACATGCGCACTTGATTCACCATCCAGCCGTCGGTCTCGAGCTCCTCACGGTGAATCCGCATGCACTCCATCTCGAGTTGCCACGGATTGGCCGGATACGGTCGCCTCGACGGCTGAGCGCGCAGCGGGGAGTGAAATGCGCGGCCGAGTCGAGCGTACAGATGCCTCGCGTACTCCTGCCAGAGCAACTCGTCACGAAACTTCTCCACATCGGCGCGCGGACCGTCTGCGACGTGACGCCAGACGCGCGGCAGCGACAACAATCCGTGCCGGATGTACGGCGACAACGCCGAGGCACCACGCCGCGAGTCGGGGCAAACCTCGTTGCGCGAGCGCGCATAGCCGCTCACATCGAAGGCCGCGAGCGCCGCATCGGCCGCCGACTGTCCGCCGCGAAATCGAGGTGAGGGTCCGGCCCGATCGCCGACCACGTCGGCGAGGTGCTGCGCGACCCAGCTTTGCGCAGCATCCGCGCCCGGCGTCGGCGTCGGTAGCAAGCTCACTCGTATCCCCACCGGCGCAGTCGCAGGCGGATCGCGCCCCTGGCGCGCGAGGGATCGACGACGCGCCCTTTCTGCACCATCTCGATTCGCCCGCGCGCGACCAAGCGGCGCGCCGCGCAACGGGTTCTCTCCATCAGTGCGCGCCACCCACCGGGTGAGACCTGCTTCGCTGCCTCCGATGGGCAGATGGTCGCGTTGGCTGCGCGGCGCGCGAGTAACTCGAGGATCGTCTCCTCGATGCGAGCATCCCGTTTGTCCAGACGCAGGCCGCGACAAGCCGCACTGCAGTAGCGAGCGTTGATGCCGCGCTCGATCCACCTCTTGCGCGACGGCATCAGGCGTCCGCACGAGGCGCATACCGGATCGCGTTCCGCCGCCCTCGCGTCATCCATCGGTCGGAGCCTTTCGAAAAACGAGGAAATGTTGTTGGGGGAGGAAGCTGCGGTTCTCCACCAGCTCGAATCCCACGGCTTCCAGCTCGCGACGCGCCTGCCGCTCGGTCATCTTGTGGAGCGGCTTGATCGGCACGGAGGGGTCCTCGCCTCGATACTCGACCAGAACCAGCTTGCCGTCCGGACGAAGAGCGCGAGCAGAACCGCTCAGCATCTCCACCGGGTGCGAGAACTCGTGATACGCGTCGACGATCAAGGCGACGTCGATCGCCGCAGCCGGCAGCTTGGGATCGACCGCGCTCCCCAAGACGGTTTCGATGTTGGTGGCGATACCGACTTGGCGTTTGTCGATGATCTCCAGCATCTCGCGAGAGATATCGACCGCGTAGACGCGACCTTCGGGTACCTCCGACGCGAGCCGAAAGGTGAAGTAGCCGGTGCCGGCACCGATGTCCGCGACGACGTCGTCCGGATCCAACTCGAGATTCTCGATCACTCGCCGCGGCAGCTCGGTGCGTTGCCGTGCCGGACGCTCGAGCCACGCAGCCGCCAGATGGCCGACCGGGATGGCGATCTCGCGCTCGAGGTAGTACTTGCCGGTGCCGTCCCGCGTCGCCGTACCGACCGTATAGATGCCGGGTTGTGGCGCCGCCGACGGATCCGCCGCTGGCCCCCAACAGCCGAAGATCAGGGCAAAGGCGGCCACCGACGTCCGATAGAGTGGACGAGCTCTCACACACCGACTCTCTCAGTGAGGGGCGGGTTGACAATCCCGTGGACAGAACGCCGGTCTGTTCGACCTCCCGCGAAGTAACCGAGCCGAACCGCCACCGAAAAAAGGGGGCCTCCGTTGCGCACCACCCAAACGATCGTTTAACATCTCGACCTGTAGCCAAGGGAGGGCGGCGGAAGCGGCGACGGCTGGATTGGGCCACGATGTGTAGAGCACCTATGACATCAAGCAACTCGACAATCTCGGCGTCCGCGATCTCCCCAGCGTCGTTTGAACGATGCCGGATCCACCCGGCGACTCAGACGTCGGTGGATTCATCCGACGACGCCCACCGCTCTTGCAGGGGAAGACACTCTTGGTCGTTACCCGACGATTTACGTTCGACACCTGAGTAGGCGTTCGCCCCAGTGGCGGCGCCCAAAGCACGGAGGCTGACCATGACAGACGATCGTTCCAATATCCCGAGACCCGAGTTCATGACCGACGAGGACTGGGCGACCATCCTCGACCAAACCTCTTCGCTGTCGCGCATCCGCAGCGACGGCGACAACGATGTCCAGGCATACCTCGCCGACCCCAAGGGGCGCGCCACCGGCGATGGCCCATCCGGTCTGCCGACCCTGCTGCTGACGACGATCGGCCGCAAGTCGGGCAAGGAGCGCGTCGTCGCCCTGGCATTCTTGCCGGATGGCGAGGAGATGGTCGTGGTCGGCTCGCTCGCCGGTTACGACAACCACCCGGCCTGGGTCCTCAACCTGCGGGCCAATCCCGACTGCTGGGTGCAACTCGACGACAAGAAGTACACCGCCGTCGCCCGCGACGCGGAAGAACACGAGCGCGACGGGCTTTGGGAGAAACTCGATGCGCTCTTCCCGGTTTGGCATCACTTCCAGCGGCAGACGGATCGCCCCTTCGCGCTGATGATCCTGTCCAAGACGGGCGCCGCCTGACGACTGCGGCACCGTCTCGATCCCCATGCCAACTACCCCCCACGCCGGAGCCGATCTCACCGGCAAAGTCGCCATGATCACCGGCGGAACCGCTGGACTCGGCCAGGAGGCGGCGATCGCGATTGCCGCCTCCGGCCCTACCCTCTTCGTGGTCGCTCGCAACCGAGAGAAGGCCGAGCAAACCAAGGCCCGCATCGCCTCCGCAACCGGCAACGACAAGGTCGAGATCCTCATCGGCGATCTTTCTTCGCAACAGGATGTTCGCAGAGTCGCCGACGAGTTCCTCGCCACCAAGCAGCCGCTCCATCTGCTCTTCAACAACGCGGGCGTCGTGATGTTGAATCGCGAGGAGACCATCGACGGCCTGGAGACCACGTTCGCCGTCAACCACCTCGGCTACTTCCTGCTGACCAACCTGTTGCTCGACCGTCTGCGTGAGGGTGCCCCGGCGCGAATCGTCAACACGGCTTCGGGAGCACATGCGTACTCGGGCGGGCGGCTCGACTTCGAAGACCTGCAGAGCAGCAAGAGTTACGCTTCGATGAAAGTCTACGCCAAGTCGAAGCTGGCCAACATCTTGTTCACCCGGGAGCTCGCCAAGCGCCTCGAAGG
>JANQHZ010000331.1 GCA_028282445.1 Candidatus Binatia bacterium
GCCGCTCACCAACGACACCAGCTCGGCGCCCTTCTTCTCGGCATCCTCCAGAGTATCGCGGAGACGCCGGTACGACTTGTCGTCGATCACCGACGTGTAACTGCGATGATTGGTGTCCGGATACCTCTCCGAAACGATGCGGCGCGCCGCCGCTACGAAGTCGTCTCGCTTGTCCTCGGGGATGAACAGGTAATCCGGCGCCAGGCAGGTCTGCCCGGCGTTGACCAGCTTGCCGTACATGATGCGCGAAGCCGCGGTCTCGATGTCGAAGTCCTCGCAAACGATGGTCGGCGACTTGCCACCAAGCTCCAAGGTCACCGGGGTGAGGTTCTCGGCGGCCGACGCCATCACCGTACGGCCGGCATCGGCGGAACCGGTAAAGATCAGATGGTCATACGGTAAGCTGGAGAACTCGCTGCCGCGAACGCCGGGCAGAATGGCCAGATAGTCCTCGTCGTACACCTCGCGGAACTTCTCGTTGAGAAGCTCACAGAGAGTTTGGGAATTCGTCGCCATCTTGATCATCGCCCGATTTCCGGCCGCGATGATGCTCGTAAGCGGACTCAGCGTCAGGAAGACCGGGTAGTTCCACGGCGAAACCACACCGACGACACCTTTCGGCTGCGGTACGACACGGTTCTTGGCGGTCGGGAAGTTCATCGATACATGCCGACGCTGAGGCTTCATCCACTTCTTGAGCCTCTTCCTGGTGTCTCGGATTCCGTCGACACAACCCATGACCTCGAGGATCTTGGTCTCCTCGACACAGCGGTTGGTGAAGTCACGATTGACCGCATCCGCGATCGCGTCGACGTTGTCGACCAGGATTCGCTCGAGCTTGGTGAGATTCTCGAGGCGTTCTTCCAAGCTGGGAAAAGGATGGCGCAAGTACGCCTCGCGTTGGAGCTTGAAAATGCGTTCGGCTTCGTTCTGAGCTTCGTCGATTCTTCGAATTTGGGCTGTCTGCGCCATGTCTTCTGTCTCCTAGGCTGAGCTGGATATTGTGGCGTATGATCGGTGTACGGCTCAACCCCGCCCCCAAACGGCCGGATGGATCGTCTCGCAGCCCTCGTTCGAGCGTTTCTTGCCGCGGCCGCTCAGTCCCGCAGCAGGCGCTTGGGGTCGCGGCCGTCGACGAAACCGATGAAAGGGAACTGCATGCTGTAGCCGAGCAGCGACTGGATCTCCTCGCTGCACTGCTTGGCCCTTTCCCGTGAAATCGCCAGGCAGTAGTTCTCCTGCTGGCGCGCCCACGGCTCGCAGTACTGGGTCGTGGCAGCCCAGCGCGATCGCTCGCTGCGGTTGGGCCCGGCGCAGTGCCACAGCGTCCCGACGAAGAAGACGGCCGAACCGGCCGGCATGACCGCCGGTACCATCTGCGAGACGTCGATCTCGCCGGACGGTACGTCGCCCCAGCGGTGACTCTTCGGGTAGACCAGGGTGGCGCCGTTGTCGGCGGTGAAATCGTCCAGCGCCCAGATCAGCGCAGCTCCGATCGGTTTTCTCGGGCGCGCGAGCGGGTAGAAGCCGTCGTCGTGATGCAACGGTTGGCGGACCTCGCCGGGCATCACCTCGATGACCTGCAGTTGTGAAAGCAGGTAGTTGGGCATGAACAAGCGATCCAACAGCGCCAGAACGAGCGGGTGGTCGACGAGGGGATTGCAGGCCAGCGTCTTCTCGATCACGGAGTAGATGCGCCGCGTCTTGTAGCCCTCGAACTCGGTCCGCCCTTCGAAGGAAAGAAAGGGTCCGGCTTCTCGCTTGATGGCTTCGATCAACTCGTCCGAGATGAGCTTGGGAATGATGACGTAACCGTCCTCCTCGACCGCCGCCAGCAAGGACTCCACATGCTCGGCGTCGACGCCGTGAGTCTGCGCCGACGCGGCGAGTCGCGCCTCTTGCTCGGCGACGATCTCGGCGCGAACGGTCCCGTCCTCGTTGGTGTAGGCGCGTCGCGACATCGGTCTCCTGCAGTCCCCTTCTCGACAGGGAGATACGCTTGCGGCTCGAGGATTGCCAGCGGTGTCGTCGACGAGCGCGTCACTCCCGGCCGAGAAGACCGCGAATCGCTGCCACCAGCTTGTCGCCCTCGACCGGCTTGCCGAGCCGCGCAAAGCCCTGCAAGTGCTCCGGCAAGACGCTCTTGTCGCGGTATCCAGTGAGGAAGAGAAAGGGGACGCCTTCGCTCACCAGGCGATCGGCGAGCGGGTCGACCTTGCCGCCGGCGAGGTGGATATCGAGAATCGCGACATCGATCGCCGCCGAATCCAGAGCTTCGAGCGCGGCTGCAGCGGACGGCGCCAGCGCCGTCACCGTGCCGCCGTACGAGTCGATCAGCATCTTCAATGAATCCGCGACGATGAAGTTGTCCTCCACGATCAGGACCCGCACTCCGTCGAGCGAGCTCACCGCCGCTCCCCCAACGCTGAACCCAGCAGCCTTTGAATGTCACAGTGCATAATGAAACTTACTCACAATAGATTGAGATTTCCTCAAGTAGACCTCGGTTGGGTCGCCGCGCTTGCCTCGCCGGCGCGGCGGAGCGCCTCGAGCGAGTCGACCTCCTCGACCCGCTTGTCGTCTCGAAAGCGTACGATTCGCGCGAAGCGCAACGCGAGCCCGCTATCGTGTAGCTCGCTCTCCTGCACTCCGTCGAAGCGTACCTCGGCGACAACCTGGGGCCGGACGAACACAGTCGAACGATTCTCTGCGACTTTCAGCCCCTGCAAACGCTCGGTCATCGAGCGGAAGACGGCGTCTGTCGGCCCCTTGAATGTCTTTCCGACCATCGCGAGCTCACCACCGGCGGCGCGGGCGGCGAGATGGTAGTTGCTCAACCAGCCCCGGCGACGTCCGTATCCCCACTCCGCGGCGATGACCGCCAGATCGGCGGTTAGCACACGCTTGACCTTCAACCAGTGCTTGCCACGCGAACCCGGCGCGTAGGGTCCCGAGAGCGATTTCGCCATCACGCCTTCGTGCCCGGCGTCGACGGCGGCTCGGTAGAACTCTTCGGCCTCGTCCGCCGACTTCGGCACGATCCGCTCGACCCGCCGCAACTTCCCGCACGACTCGCCCAGGATCTCCCAACGTCGCTCGGCGGGAGCATCCAGCAAGCTCTCTCCGCCGCGCTGGAGAATGTCGAAGAGAAAGATCTCGACCGGCACCTCGTCGACCATCCGGCCGACATCCCGCTTGCGACGAAAGCGCCTCATCAATTCCTGAAACGGCAGTACCCGGCCGTTGCGCACGGCGAGAACCTCTCCTTCGACGATCGCCGGGCAGCCCGACAGCCCACTCCGCAGCAATTCGACCAACTCCGGAAGACTGTCGCTCACTTCGTTCAATCGGCGCGTGAAGATACGCACGTCGTTACCATCGGCGTGAATCTGCACCCGCGCTCCATCCAGCTTCCACTCGAGCGCCAACGCCCCGTCGAGCTGCTCGAACGCGGAAGCGACATCGGGTGCAGACTGCGCCAACATCGGCTTGATCGGATCGAACAAGCGGATGCGGACCTCGGACAGCCGGGCGGGGTCCTCTTTGGCGCATCGCGCCAACGCTCCGAGGTCGCCAACGGCTTGCTGAGCGCGACGTACGGCCTCGGGTTCGACGCCGCTCAACCTCGCGAGCGCATCGAGAACGACCCCCTCGCGCGCCCCCTGCCGCATATCGTCGACCGCAACCTTCGCGAGGTACTTGGCCTCGAGCTGCGAGGCGCGGCCGAACAGGTCGACCAAGGCATCCGACCGGCGGGCGCGCGAGCCGCGACCGGATATGCAGGCGACCGACCGCAGTTGCTCCACCACCTCACCGAGCGCAAGCTCTCCTCCGGGCGAGCCCGGCGACAGTCTGGCGGCGATCGACTCTCCGAAATCGGCACCGGCGGAATCGTCTCCAGCGCCGCCGCCGATCCGATCGACCGCCTGAGAAACCGTGCGCCACCCGATCGACAGCCGTCCTCCCTCGCGTTCCGCCGACACGCGACCAACCAGCAACCTCGCCGCATCGCCAGCATCCACGGGTGACAGCGATGCGAGGTACTCCGCAATCGCATCGCGCCGGGCATTGCGGCTGCGGATCCCGAGCAGGCGTTCGCAGAGCTCGCAGAAGCCGAGGAAGGAGGCGCTCGACCGGCTGCCGACCGCTGCGTCGGAGCCGTGGCCGGCGGCTCTGTCGTCTATCGAATCGTCCAACCCAAGCTCTCCAACCACTAGATTAACCCCACACTCGGGGTCCGACCAGCGGGCGGAGAATATCGTCGCAGCAAACCGACACTCGACCTGGATTCCCACGCACGAGAATGCGATCGGCTCGCCCTCGACCGCTCCGGTATGCCACATTCCGGCACGCGCCTTGCGTCCCAGACGCTGGACGTCACAGGAGCAACTTCGGAAGGAGGACAACACGTGTCAACGACGGCCACAAAATCCGGGGGCGAGATCATCGCTCGTATGCTGCAAGCCGAAGGGGTCGAAGTCGTCTTCGGGATCATCGACGGCTCCTACTTCGGTCTCTACTCGA
>JANQHZ010001013.1 GCA_028282445.1 Candidatus Binatia bacterium
GTCGGTGGCAACTGGTTCGAACGATCGATCGTGATGATCTGGGCGACTTTCTCCATCCTCTTCGGAATGTTTCGCATCCTCTGGCACCTGCTCGGCAAGGACGGCCAACGTTTCAGCGCCAAGGCGTGGGGTGAGATCATGGCGTTCCTCTTCGTCTCGCCGGGTGCCTTCGCGCGGGCCATCCCATCGTATCTCAGCTACTTCCGTCCCGGCTTTCACCCATGGGACCACGACGACCGCGCGCTACTCGAACGTTGGCGCCAGGGCTACCCGGAGGTCGCTTAGTAGCGAGTCATGCTTGCTTACAGGGGGACGAGCCTCGCAAACACGCGGCAGATGCGAAGCGGATTGTTGTCGACCGCTGGCGCGATCGCCTTCAAGTTCTTCTGCGACGGCGAATCGTGGCGATGCTGCCCACCAGGACGAGGGTAGCTGCGGCGAAATACAGACCGGTACCGGAGATCGCGGGTGCGGGGCTGGTCACCTCGGCGCATGTGCCGCCGTCGCAGAACCCGGACTCGCACTCCGACGCGTTCGAGCACGACCCCCCGTCGGGAACCAGCGTGGCCGTCGCAGTCGGCGTCGCCGTTGCGGTCGCGGTCGGCGTCGCCTGCATCGCGATGCACAGGCCGCTCGTCGTGTCACATACAGGCAGCAGCGGGTCGAGGCAGTCCGCGTCGGACTGGCATTGCTCTTCCAACGGTTGGCAAAATCCGTTCACGCATACGGGCCTACTCGGGTCTAGACAGTCGGCGTCGCTGGTGCACGGGTTTCCTCCGGCCGACGCTGTTGTTGGAGCGAGAACGTACCAACAAGTGATTACTACAACTCCTACTACCCAGGTTCGGTACGATTGAGCTCTCATCCCAGCCTCCTCTCGTACGGCTCACCACGCCGTGTCTGCCCTGTCGAGTCAATCAGTCCGCGTAGCTCCCGCAGTCTAAGCAGAAGTCGGCGCTCGCTCGCAAGCAGTTTGTCCGGTCACCCCGAAACGAACTACGGTCACGTGCGAGTCCGTCTGCCCACCGCTAAAGGGCGAACGGACTCGGACGAGCAGCGGAGGAACGTCATGTCGATCGAAGGCTGGCTGAACCGCAACATAGCACCTCTCATCACCGCTCTGGGGATTACGCGGCGAAGCGTCACGCTCGAGGTGAAAGGGCGGAAGTCCGGCAAGCCGATCAAGTTGTCGATTTCTCCGGCTGAGCTCGACGGCGTTCGCTACCTCGTCTCGCTGTACGGTGAACCGGCTTGGGTCAAAAATGTGCGCGCGGCCAACGGTGAGGCGTATGTCATCCACGGCGGTCGCCGACCGGTGCTGCTGCGCGAGGTCCCGGTCGAAGAGCGTGCCCCGATCTTGCTTGCTTTTCTCGAGAGTCGTGCGTTCACGCGCTCGCCCAAGCGCGCAAGCAGACTGTACTTTGGAACTGACCGCCCGACGCTCGAGCACATGGAGAAGCGTGCGCCCGAGTTCGCCGTGTTCGCCATCGAGCCTCGCGATCTCTCGGTTTGAGATTCTGTCGGCATGGGGTGTGGGACCTGCCCTACGTTTAGAAGTACTAACGTCAAGGATCGGGTCTTCTTACGACAGCATGAGTTCGGCGTCTTCCGGCCTCGCCCGCGATCCTCGACGGACGCTCCCGATTTTGAGAAGCAGGGCCGCTGACTCCCGCGTCGTGTTCCGGCCCACCGAGCCGAGCTGCTCATTCCAGTTCCCTTTGACCTGTCGTCTCCGGTGGACCGGATCTTGCTGCTCGATTTGCCGTACGGTCCGCGTGGCCGAAGCCCGCGGGCAAGGAGACATTTGATGAAGCCGCCGAATCTCGAGCCTCGCCCCTGGGCGATACGGCGGTGGGCGTTTTGCGTTGCGCTCGTCGGCGCGGTGGCCTGCGGTGGTCCGGCTGCCGACACAGCGGATCCTATCGCGCTCGAGACGGATGTCGGAGCGCCGGTCGAGGTGACCACGGCACCGGTCCGGCGAGGATCGATCTCGCAAGGTATTTCGGCTCCAGGAACTCTCGTTGCTCGGCGCGAGAGTCGGGTCGGCGCCGAGGTTCGGGCGCGCATCGAGCGAGTCTACGTCTCCGAAGGCGATCGGGTCGAAGAAGGGGAGCCTCTCTTCCAGATCGACGCGTCCGCCTACGAAATGGCGCTGCGGCAGGCGACAGCGGGCGTCGACGTCGCCCGGGCCGAGCGCCGGCAACTGGAGTCGGACCTGGCTCGGGCGCGTAAGCTCCAGTCCGAGAACGTCATCGCCGAGCAGGAGATCGAGCGTGTCGAGACCATGTTGCAGGTCGCGCGAGCTCGGGAGAGCCAGGCGCAGCAAGCGGTGGCGCTGGCTCGTCACAACCTCGAACAGACGATCGTGCGGGCGCCGTACGCCGGGTCGATCGCGGCGCGGCTTGCCGACGAGGGCACGACCGCCCTGGTTCAACCGCAGACGATCGTGGTGGTCCTCCAGGAAACCGGCGAGCTCGAAGCACGCGCGACGATTGCGGAAAGCCAGCTGGCGATGGTTCGTCTCGGCGACGCCGCCAAGGTTCACGTCGAGGGACTCGCGGAACCGATCACAACGACCGTTTCGGCGGTGAGCGACACGATCGATCCGGCAACCCGCACCTACCTGGTCAAGATGCGTGTGCCGAACCCGGGCTTCGCCCTCAAGGCGGGGGTCTTCGCTCATGTCGAGATCACCCCGACCGAGAAGACGGACGCCCTGTTGATCCCGCGCGCGGCGCTGCGCACCGAAGACGGCCGCACCCGAGCGCTGGTCGTGCGCGACGGCCGGGCGGTTGCGGCAGCGGTCCGGATCGGCATGGTTTCGGAACGCTTCGCCGAAGTCCTGGGCGGGATCGAGGAAGGCGCCGAAGTCATCGTCGGTAGGGAAGCCGGCATCATCGCGCCCGGGATGGCGGTGCGCGTCGTCGATAGCGCCGGAACTCCTCCCGCATGAGACTTCCCGACACTTCGATCCGGCGTCCGGTGTTCGCGGTCATGCTGATTGGGGCGCTGGTGCTCTTCGGCGCCATTTCGGTTCCCCGGCTCGGAGTGGATCTGTTCCCGAAAGTCGAGTTCCCGCTGGTCACGGTCACGACCGTGCTCGAGGGGGCCTCTCCGGAAACCGTCGAGCGCGAGCTCTCGCAAGTGCTCGAGGAATCGATCAATACGATCGAGGGCATTCGAGACCTTCGCAGTGCCTCGAGCGACTCCTTGTCCCTGCTTTTCGTCGAGTTCGAGCTCGAGTACGACATCCGAGAAAAGACGCAGGAGGTGCGCGATCGTGTC
>JANQHZ010000374.1 GCA_028282445.1 Candidatus Binatia bacterium
TGGCCGTGACATCCGGCGCAGCGCAGCGAGTAGATCGACGCAGCTTGCTTGTCCGCTTCGCTGTCTTGCGCGAGGCTGGTGGAGGCAACGAGCGCGAGAGCGAAGGGGAGAAGCTTGAGCCGGTGCGTCATACGAGTCATGTGTGTCTCCTTGTTGGTCAAAAGTATACAAGCGAAAACCGCTCCGAAAAGACGATGTGGCCGAATGCTCGTCGTAGCGGTGGGGTGAATGGGACTTCTCGATCGAGCTCAGGCGCTGGCGCGACTCGGCAGATGGGGCACGGCGTTGGCGTTCCCCAATACCGCCTTTCCCAGCCCTGTAACGGATAACCCGAAGTTCCTGTCGGCGATCGAAGCGGTGCGTTTGATCGCGGACGGCAGTGTGGTGGCAGCATCCGGCCTCGGCGGCCATCAGCGCGCGTCGATCCTCTATTGGGCGATGGTCGAGGAGTTCGCCGCTAGCGGCAGCCCGGGAGAGTTGACGGTGGTCAACATCGGTGGGCACGGCGGGCGCGGTGTTCTACCGGGGACATTGGACGAGCTGGCGCGTCCCGGCCTGTGTGAGCGGCTGATCTCCAGTCATTTCGAGACCACGCACGGGTTTCTCAAGCTGGCGGCGGACGGTGGGTGCGAGTTGCAGTGTCTGCCGTTGGGCGTCATCGCGTTGTTGTTCGACGCCCAGGCGCGCGGCCGGGCTTCGATCGCGCGCACCACCGGCGTCGGGACGCTCTTCGATCCGCGCTGCGGTCGCGGTTCGCCGGTCGAGCAAGGCGTTGGCGAGCAATTGATCGCCGCCGAGGGCGACCAGCTGCGCTACCGACTGCCACCGGTCGACGTGGCGTTGTTCAATCTTCCGGCGGCGGATCGTCGTGGTAACTTGTACGCGCGCAACGCGGCCATTGTCGGCGACAGTTACGAGATTGCGCATGCGGCCAGGCGCAATGGCGGAACGGTCATCGCCAACGTCGGACTGCTGGTCGACGAGGGCTACGACGACGTCTTCCTCCCGGCCGAGATGGTCGACGCGGTGGTGTACTATCCCGAGACGGAGCAGACCCTGGGCTATTTCCACAGGGATCCGTGGCCGCTTCTGACTGCGGCTGGCGAGGGGACGATCGACGACGGCCTTGCCTACGCGCGCTTCGGACGCAAGCTCGCCGAGCTCACCGGTCGATTTCCGAGTCGCGGTCCGGTGCAGGCGGCGGTCGTACGCTTGGCTTCGACGACCCTGCTGAGCAACGTGCCCGAGGGGGCGACGGTCGTAATCGGGGCGGGCATGCCGGAAGATGTCGCGACCGAGATTTTCGAACAGGGACGGCTCGACGAAGTGACCATGATGGTCGAGAGCGGTGCTGTCGGTGGCTTGCCGGCGCCGGGAGGATACTTTGGCGCTGCATTTCGCCCGCGCGAGATCGTGTCGACCGCGGAGATCTTCAAACGCTGCGATCGCCGGCTCGACGCGGCCTGCCTCGGCGCACTCGAGGTCGATGGCGACGGTAACGTCAATGTCTCGCAGCGCGGGCCCGAGATCGAGCAGTACTCCGGGCCCGGCGGCTTCACGGATTTCGTCGATGCCGCGGACACCCTGGTATTTCTGTGCGGTTGGATGCGGGGAGGCGTGATCGAGGCCGATGGCGGACGGATTCGGATTCGGTCGCGCGGCGAGGGGAAGTTCGTCGAGCGAGTACGCGAAGTTTCATTCAACGGACAGCTCGGCCTGCGGGCCGGCAAGAAGATCTACTACGCGACACCGGTCGGTCTGTTTCGCCTGACATCGCGCGGAGTCGAGGTCGTCGGGGTTTTCCCTGGTGTCGACATGCATCGCGACGTGGATCGAGTTGCCGAGTTCGAAGTGAAACGACCGAAGTCGGGCGAGGTGCAACGCCTGTCGAGCTCCCTGGTCAGCGGCGAGGGGTTCGAGCTCTAGCGCTGCGCTCTTCTCGAAAGCGGGAATGGGGCTGGGTGGCTCTGACGGTATCGGGCTTAGACCCGCTTGCACGGTCGCTGCTAAGGTCACGGCCATGCCTACCGATCTCGAGATTGCCAGCTCTGTCACTCCTCGCCCCATCGTCGACGTCGCGGCCGAGCTCGGGCTCGCCGAGGATGTCGTCCTGCCGTATGGCAGGGACATCGCGAAGGTCGACAACGCGGTCCTCACCGGCCCGCGCTCGCGTCCGAAGCCGGCGCGGCTGATCTTGGTGTCGGCGATCACCCCGACGCCGGCCGGTGAGGGCAAGACCACGACCAGCATCGGCCTGGCCCAGGCGATGAATCGGATCGGCGAGTCGGCGTGCCTGGCCTTGCGCGAACCTTCGTTGGGGCCGTGTATGGGGGTGAAGGGGGGCGCTACCGGTGGGGGGTACAGCCAGGTGCTCCCGGCGGACCGGATCAACCTGCACTTCACCGGTGACTTCCACGCGATCACGTCGGCCAACAACTTGTTGGCTGCCATGCTCGACAATCACTTGTATTTCGGAAACGACCTCGACATCGATCCGCGTCGGGTCAACTGGCGGCGGGTCTTGGATCTGAACGATCGGGCGCTGCGCAATGCGATCGTGGGTCTGGGCGGACCGCTGCAGGGAGTACCTCGCGAGAGCGGTTTCGACATCACCGCTGCTTCCGAAGTGATGGCGATGCTCTGCCTCGCCGAGGATACGGACGACCTTCGACGGCGTTTGGAGCGTACTCTGGTCGGGTTGACCCGACAGCGCGAGCCGGTGACCGCGGGGCAGCTCGAGGCGTCGGGCGCGATGCTCGCTCTGTTGCGCGATGCCTTGCACCCCAATTTGGTACAGACGCTCGAAGGCACTCCCGCCTTCGTGCACGGTGGGCCGTTCGCGAACATCGCGCACGGTTGCAACAGCGTCATCGCGACACGAATGGCCATGCATCTGTCCGATTGGGCGATTACCGAGGCGGGCTTCGGATTCGATCTCGGGGCCGAGAAGTTCTTCGACATCAAGTGTGTCGGTGCGGGATTGGACACCGCTGCCGTCGTTCTGGTCGCGACCGTGCGTGCACTCAAGTTCCACGGTGGTGTCGCGCTCGCAGAGCTGGCGTCGCCAGATCCCGCGTCGGTCGAATCCGGCTTGCCGAATCTCGACAAACATATCGAGAATATCCAGCACTTCGGCGAGTCTCCGGTGGTTGCGCTCAACCGGTTTTCCGACGATACCGACGAAGAGATCGAGGTCGTACGCAGGCGTTGCGCGGAGCTCGGCGTTCCGTTCGCGGTCTCGGATCACCACGCGCGCGGGGGCGAGGGGGCTGTCGATCTGGCGCGAGCGGTGTGCGAGCACGTCGAACCCGACGCGCGCCCGTTTCGTCCGCTCTACGATTGGACCGAATCCGTTCCCGACAAGATCACCAAGGTGGCGCGCAAGATGTACGGCGCCGGCGAGGTCGTGTTCACCGCGGCGGCGCAGAAAGACCTGCGTACCATTGAAAAGCACGGTTATGCCGATTTGCCGGTGTGTATCGCCAAGACACCTGCCTCGCTCTCGGACGACCCCAAGCGACGCGGTCGGCCGAGCGGGTTCGACGTGACGGTGCGGGCGATTCAGATCAACGCGGGGGCTGGATTCCTCGTGGTGTTGACCGGCGACATCATGCGAATGCCGGGGCTACCGCGCACGCCGCTCGCCGCGTCGCTCGACCTGCGTAACGGCGAGATCGTCGGTTTGCGTTGAGTCGCCCGGCGCCGTCGCCTCGTCGGGACGGTTATCGAGCCGCCGCTGCGGCGCGCAGGGCGGGCTCCAGCATGACCGCATGGGTGACGCCGATGGTGGCGAGTACGCGGTCGTAGGTTCGCCATGCCTCGAGCAGACGCTCGAGCATGTGAATGTCGCGTAGGCGGTTGGAACGACTCGCGATGCGCTGGGTGAGGGTTGCGTCGCGGGTTGGGTCGGTCTCTTCCCCGTCGACGTCGGGCGCTACCAGGGGGCGGCCGAGCACTTCGAGGTGGGCCTTGCGAATCGACCGCCAGTCGAGCGTTTCGAATCCGAGCGGCGGGGCGATGAGCTCGAAGAATTCTTCGAAGTAGGCATCGAAGTCCATTCGCGCCGTCTTGCGGTTGAAGGAGGCCAGCTGGCGCACGACGAGGAAAACGAGAGCCTCGCGTTGCGAGTACTCACTGCGCAGCCGTTCGGCCTCGTCGGGCAGAGGAATGTCCATGCTGTCCGTTTCGATGCCTGCCTTCGCCGCCAGGTGGCGGATCAGTCCGGCTTCTCCGTGTCGGCGGATGGCGATCTCGCGCAGTGGCTCGATTGCCGGCCTGGTGCCTTCGTGCATAGCAAACTGCGGTGATACGGCGGCGAAGGCTCTCTCGATCTGGTCGAACATCGGATCCGACGGCTCGGAGCTGTGGCGCACGCCGAACAGCAAGAGTCGCCTCTGACCGCGTTTGAGGCTCACCAGGTAGGGCGACTCGTGCCGCAGGGTCGAGTACTCGGCAAATGTGAGAATTTTGTCGGAGTAGGACATTCTCGTTCCATTCGCCTTTTAGCCCCAACCGGGAAGCAATTCACCGTGTGTCGCTCGCACGGCTCGTAACGGTGGCCACGGCGCTCGATTCTCGGAATGCTCGTGCAGGGGTATATGCCGGCTCACGGGGCTGAACGGCTCGCCGACTCGTTGAAAACTCCGCCGCTGCATGCTGTTTGCCCGTGTGTTGCGTAACTTCTGCATACCGGCCGCTGTATGAAAGGAGTCGGCCTCCTCTTTGCGTCCGGCTTTACCGCACTCACCTACGAAGTGCTGTGGGTTCGGCAGCTCGGCTTGGTTTTCGGTAGCTCGGCGTCCTCGGCCGCGACCTGCCTGGCGGTATTTTTCCTCGGCATGTCGATCGGGCAACTCATCGCAGCTCGCCGATGTGCGACCCTGGGGCGGCCGCTGACCGCCTACGGCGTTCTCGAGTTGCTCGCCGCGGCGACGACGCTCGGCGCACTGGCACTGCCGTACTTCTATACCGCTTTCTATCGCGAGTTCTTCGACGCGATGACCAGCTCGTGGCTGTTCGCCGGTGGAGTGCGGCTATTGTTGTCGACGTGCACGCTCCTGCCGCCGGCGGTCCTGTTGGGGGCAACCCTGCCGGTAATGGTCGAAGCGGAGACCCGCGCCACCGGGACGTTCGCGCGACACGCGACGGCTTTGTACGCAGCCAACACCCTGGGGGGCGTGCTGGGCGCGCTGTCGTGTTCGTTCTTGCTGGCGCCGAAGCTCGGATTCCTGCTGACCTACCTCTTGGTGGCGGCGGTGAACGTTGCGATCGGGGTCGTCGCGATAGCCCTCGACGGCGCGAGCGCAGTCGAGGGCGAGAGGGCCGGCGCGACTGATGACGCGTTCGAGCGCGCTCGTCCACATCCGCGGCTGGCAGCGCTGGCGTTCTTCTCGGGGTGCCTCGCCTTGGCCATGGAAGTGGTGTGGACGCGCATGTTGGTGCAGGTGCTGCACAATTCGGTCTATTCGTTCGCGCTGGTCCTTGCGGTGATGCTGATCGCATTGGGGCTCGGCGCCGGCTGCGTCTACACGGCACTCAGGCGGAGCTGGGCGACGAGTGGCCGGGGGATCATGACGCTGAGCGCCGCGTCGGGAATCGGAGTCGTGCTATCGGCGTGGGTCTTCGACGCCTGGACCGACGGCTCTGCCTACCTCGGAGGTGCGGCGCACTGGGGCGGCTACCTGTCCGATGTCGTCGGATTGGCGCTGGCGGTGATGTTGGTTCCGGGGGTCCTGCTCGGGACTGTCTTTCCGTATCTGATGGCGACGGCCGAACGCCGAAACGCGAGCCCGGGAGCGACCATCGGTTGGTTGGTCTCGCTCAATACGATCGGGGCCGTGTCCGGTTCCCTGGTTGCGGGATTTCTGCTTCTGCCGAGTTGGGGGTTGTGGGGCACTCTGTTGGCGGCGGGCTGTGCGTACGTTGCGATTCCGCCGCTGCTGTTGCGTGACTGGCCGGCTGCTGCGCTGGCCGGCGTTGCCGTAGCCGGGTTGGTGTGGTTGCCGGTCAATCCCTTGCGTCTGGCTCGGGTGGATGTCGACCCGCGACGCGACGTGCTCGTGTCGGTCGAGGACAGTGCGGAAGGCACGGTCGCCGTGGTTCGCCGCGACCATGTGGTGTCGATCAAGCTCAACAACAGCTACACGGTCGGCACCAACGCCAACATCGTCAACGATCGCCGTAAGGCGGATCTGCCGCTGATGCTCGTGCCCGACCCCGATTCTGCGTTCTTTCTCGGTATGGGGGCCGGCATCACGGCATCGGCGGCGCTCGCGCACCCGCTGCACCGGGTGACTACCTGTGAGTTGGTGCCGGCGATCGCGCGAGCGGCTGAGACCCATCTGGACCTTTACACCCGGCGATTGTTCAACGATCCGCGGTCGCGTGTTCTCTTCGGGGATGGTCGGACGGTTCTGGCCGCAAGCTCGGAGACATTCGACGTCATCATCGGCGATCTCTTCGTGCCTTGGCACGCCGGCACTGCCAACCTCTACAGCGTCGAGCACTTTCGCAATGTGCGCGAACGCCTCGGGGAGGGCGGGGTGTTTGCGCAGTGGCTGCCGCTCTATCAGTTCACCGAAGACGAGTTGGCGATCGTGGCGCGCACGATGCTCGAGGTGTTCCCACTGGTGACGCTGTGGCGCGGTGATTTTCAGGCAAACGCACCCTCCGCGGCGTTGTTTGGCCATCGCGACGCCGGACCGATCGATCTCGCCGCCGTACTCCGCAACGTTCGTTTCCGACTCGGCGACCACGGAGCCCGCGACGCCGTATCGGAGGCGCTGATGCTCTTGTTCTACGTCGGAAATGTGTCCGCCGCGAGCTCGCTCTTCGAGGACAGTCCGATCAACACGCAGGACTGGCCGGTACTGGAATACCGCGCGCCGGTGGCACAGCGGCGAGTCAAGGCGGGAGAGGCGCAGTGGCTCACGGGCCCTCGCCTGGTCGAGCTGGCGCGTCGCCTGGAGGCGGCGGTTCCGCCGGCGTCGGACCCCTACCTGCGCAACCTGACCTCCGAGCAACAGGGGTACGCGACTGCCGGCCTCGAGCTTTACGAGTCGTTCGTGCGCCGCGCAGCGGGCGACGCCCAAGGGGCATCCGACTACTTCGAGCTCTTCCGGTCGCACGCTCCGACCGAGGTCGTCGAAATGTTCGAGAACCTGATGGGCGCCGAGCCGCGCTGAGGTCAGCCGCCGCCGATCTGTGGTCGCGAAGCCGCCAGAGCGAGTGCAACCAGTCCGCTCGCGACCAGGCCGGTGATGAAGAAGATGTAGGCGAGTCTCAGTGCCCGGTACTTCTTCGTGGCGAGGAAAACGCCGAGCGTATAG
>JANQHZ010000376.1 GCA_028282445.1 Candidatus Binatia bacterium
GCCGCCTCCTCACCATTCGCGTCTACCAGAGCGATTGGGAGCAAGACGCCGCTCCTGTGTTCCACATCGAGAGAGTCGGAGCGGAGGGGGAGCCCCCACCTCCGCTCGATCCGGCCTCGTTGGCCCGTCGCCTGGAGCGCGCTGCGAATTGGATCGAGCGCACGGCAGTCTTTTGGAACGGCTACACGTCAGTCGCATGGGAGCAGGCCGAGAAGAACGTCGCGCGTCCGGCCGGCTCTACACCGGGTGGTGCCGATAACATCCTCTACGGAACGTGCTTTTGGGATCTCGAAGACGATCAGGCGCTGATCGTCGAATGTGGCCGCCCCGACGCCGAGTACTGGGGTGTGACAACCCACACGCTCGGCTGGCTCGAGTCGGGTGACTTCGCCGACCGGCAGACCAGCCTCAGCGACCAACAGATGTACGTCGACGAGGACGATCGGTTTCGGATCGTAGTTGCGCACAGCGACCCCGGCGTGCCGAACTGGATCGACACCGAAGCGCGCCAGCACGGGATGTTGGTGTACCGGTGGGTTTGGGCAAACGACAATCCCGTACCTCGCTCGCGAGTCGTACCACTCGCGAGTGTCCGTTCGGAGCTCCCACCCGGCCATCCCGTGGTCGATGCCAAGGCTCGACGCACCGCGCTCTCTCGCCGGCGCGAAGCCGCCTGGAACCGTTTCCTCTAGGGCTGTACGGGAAACTGTCGCGAAGGTTTACCGGCGCACCGAGCGAGGAGATGTGAAGTGACCTGGACACCGCCTCAGCGGCCCACGTGGGTCGAGCGGCTGATCGAGCACGGCGAAGCGGCGGGTGGTGCGCAGAACCTCGTCTCGCTGGACGCGAGCTCACTGCTCCAGGCCGCGATGCGGGCAACCGGCCTGGAGGACTTTGGCGAGGGTGAGTGGCGCACACACTTCGAGGTGCTGATCGGCGCCCTCGAGCAGGAGTCCAATCTGCATCTCGTCGGGCGTAACGTCGTGAGGACCGAACTCATTCTGGCTCTCGGCAACCGTCTCGGTCTTGCCGATCTCTGGAAACAACAACCCGAGATCCTGGAGCAGCCGATCGAGGCACCTGTGTTCATCGTGGGGAGCCCACGCTCGGGAACCTCAATCCTTCACGAGCTCATGGCGTGCGACCCGGCGAGCCGCTGCCCGACCATGTGGGAGATGCAGCGACCGATCGACGCCATTCGCGGCAGAGATCGAGGCGCCTCCATCGACCGGTTGGTTCGCTTCTGGCACGACATCCAGCCCGAGTACGAGACCATGCACGAGAACTCCGGCTACCTGCCGAACGAGTGCATCTATCTCACCGTGCCGGAATTTCTGTCGGTACACTGGAGCGGCAACCACGTCGTTCCCTCCTACGAAAAACACCTCGGCGCTACCGATGAGCGGATCGCGTACCGCTACCACCGGCGATTTCTGCAAAGCCTGCAATCCTCAGGGGGGAGCCGGCGCTGGCTTCTCAAGGCGCCGAGCCATCTGTTCACCCTGCGGGAGCTGTTCGACATCTATCCCGACGCTCGGATCATCCGCACCCACCGCGACCCGTTGAAGACGCTCCCCTCCGCAATCAGCCTAATGGGCACGATCAAGTGGATCCGCTGCCACGAGGTAGAAATGTCCGCCGCAACGGCACTCGTGCCCGCCGGGTATGCCTACATCTTCCAGCAGGAGATCGATTGGCGACAGAGCGGCGCTCTACCCGACGAGCGCTTCATCGACGTGCACTTCGACGACGTGGTGCGCGACCCGGTGGGCGCGGTTGGCAAGGTCTACGAGCGTCTGGGATGGGAATACACCGCCGAAGCGAGGCAGCACATCGGTGACTACGCCAAAGCGAAGCCGAAGGGCTCTCGCGGGGTTCATCGATATTCGTTGTCGGAGGTCGGGCTCGATGCATCGACCGAGCGCGACCGCTTCGCGTTTTATACCCGGCACTTCGGGGTACGAGAGGAGCAGAGTCATGAGTGAAAGAACCGCGCAAGAGAAAGTCCTCGACGGCAGTGCCTGGGAAGAGTTCTGCGACAGCCTGAAGGAAGCAGGCAAAGTGATCGACTCCGACAAGGCACCCCACGACGCCTTCAACCGAGCCGAGGGCTATCGCTACCTGACCCGCATGCTCCGCGCCGGGCTCGAGAGCTTCATCGAGTACGCGGACAAGGACTTCGCGGTCTTGCGCTGCGGTGCCCACGAGACGATCAAGTTGGGCGCCGACAACCCGGACAACCGCTACGAGAGTGCCGGGATCAATCCCGCGAACGACTACCGCATCGTGGGAACGCGCGGGACGGTCGACTACCTCGGGATCAGCACCGTCATCAATCTCTACGCCCAAGGCAAGAGCATGACCACCACCGGCTTCCTGGATTCGCGCGACATGAAAGTCGGCGAAGACGGCCGTATCGAGATCATCCTGAGCAAGAACGAGCATCAGGGGAACTGGATACCGATGACCGACGAGACCAATCAGGTGAACGTGCGGCAGACCTTCCAGGACCGGGTGCACGAGAAGCAGGCCGAATTGAAACTGGAACGCATCGGGGCCGAGGGGGAGCGCCCGCAACCGTTCTCAGCGGACAAGCTGGTCGCCGGCCTGCAGGGAGCCACTCGCTTCCTGCGCAACACCACCCAGATGTTCGAAAACTGGGCCGAGTCGTTCCTGCCTGACGAGAACACGCTGCCGCACGCAGACCAAGCTTACTGCCAGCTGATCGGTGGTGACCCCAACATCCACTACTTCCACAGCTACTGGAATCTGGCCGACGACGAAGCGCTGGTACTCGAAGCGGCGAAGATACCCGAATGCCAGACCTGGAACTTCCAACTCGACAACTGGTGGATGGAGTCGCTCGACTACCGGAATCACAAGATTCACGTCAACAAACACACCGCGCACTACGAGCAGGACGGCAGCGTAAGGGTCATCGTCTCCCACACCGATCCAGGCCATCCCAACTGGATCGAGACCGCGGGACACAACCAGGGCACCATGTGCTGGCGCTGGATCGGGGCAGAGGAACACCCGGACGTGGCGGCCCGCGTCGTCAAGGTCGGCGACCTGTGAGAGCAGAACCGACACGGAGAACATCTGTGTCGGTTACGCTCTTCCGCCCGGTTGGTATGCCTAGGGACGGAGGTCGGAGCTAGGCGTTGGGCCGCGCTGTGTACGTGCCCATGCAGCCCATGATCATCTTCAGGTCCAGGAAGGTCTTGAAGCCCGGCTCGTCCGCGTCGCAGAGGAGCGGTACGGCGTTCACGCAGTGAAAG
>JANQHZ010000403.1 GCA_028282445.1 Candidatus Binatia bacterium
AAAGGAGCAGCGGAACGGACAACCGCGGCTGGTCTCGTAGGAGACCTGCTCGTAGATCGGCTCGCCCGCCTCGTCGCGCAGCTCGATATGGTCCAAGGCAGTAGGATACAGGTCCAACTCGGTCGAACGTGCGCGCGGCGCGGTCTTGCGTAGCGCTCCGTCCTGATCGAGAAAGGCCAAGCCCGCCACGTCTGCCCAACTTGCAGGCGAGTCCGCGTCGAGGAGCTCCGTAAACGTGTCTTCCGCTTCGCCGAGGGCGATCACGTCGAAACCGTCTTCGTACAAGAAGTCCTCGGCGCGTTGGACATGCGGGCCGCCCGCAACGACGAGCGCGGATGGAAAGCGAGACTTGATGCGGCGGGCGATGTCGACGAACTCCGCGACGTTCCAGGTGTAACACGAAAACCCGAACACGGGCTGAACGCCGGCATCGACAGCCGCCTCGGCACGCGCCGAGACCCGCCCGGGCCACGCGGAATCAACCCACTCTTCCAGGTCCGCCGCACGGAGGAAGTGAACCAGCTCGATCTCGGTCCGTTCGGCACTGGCACCGCGCTCGACGAAGTGCGCTTTGAGCGCACCCGTCGTCATGGGCGGAGCCTGAAACTGCTCCGTGTCCATGGAAAAGAGCCAGACCGGTCGATGCATGACGGGGGACGCTAACACGCTGGATTGGGCAGCGCGACTGCCCAATCCAGCACCGCCCGCGACCCTGGGCTACTGCTTCATGTCGTCCTTGAGGGTTCCGATGTGGCGTTTCGCGGCCGACGACTCGCCGTCGTCGCACCGCTTCTTCGCTTCGATCCAGCCCATGATCATGGTGCCGAAATTGGTGGGGTTGTAGGCGTCTTCTTCGTAACTGAACAGCCCGTTGCCGGCATACTTGAGGAGCGTCAAGTTGCCCTCCTGGTGCAGGCTACCGTCACCAGGGTCCACCATGCGGTTCCACACGTAGCAGGAGATCCAGCCCTTCTCCTCGTCGATGATGTACCACTCGATCGGAAAGTACTTCATCTCGCAGTTTGGAAAGGGCTTCATGATGGTCGAGATCCAGTTGTAGATCGCCTCGCGACCGCACAACGTCCCGAAACCGTGCTCGACGTAGGTCGCATCTTCCGTGAATAGATCCGCCCACGGCCGCCAGTCGCCCGACGTCCCGGCCTTCAGCGCAACCTTTTGATAGTTGTCGAACGCCTCTTCCAATTCCTCACGAGACCAACGGCCCATCGCGTCCTCCCTTTTAAACCCAGATCGGGTCGGCAAGCATTCATTAAACCGCAGATAAACGCAGATATGAGCAGGTAACTCCAACGGCACCTACTTGGTGAAACACCGGCCCACGAAAGCTCTCCCCGACGCCCGCCGCACGAAGCATCCGCGTTCATCTGCGGTTTCACCTCAATGACAGCCAGCCGGTCGTAGGGCGGCCCTGGGGCCGCCGCCGTCCGCGATCCCGACGGCGGCCCCAGGGCCGCGTAACATGGTCGGATAGCAAGGCTCAGCTTCTCTATCGGAGAGACAGCCAGAGCCGCAGGAGGTGTCTTTTCTTCGCTGGGTCGGGGTCGTCTTCGTAGGCGGTGCGGGCGTGCAAGGTGAAGTGGTTGGAGATCAGCTGGATGTCGCCCGCTTCGAAGCTCATGTCGTAGTAGAGCTCGGGGCTCCTGCCGATTTCTTCGTAGAGATCGAGCAGATCCCGCTCCTCGTCGGTGAAATCCGGCACTTCCGCATGGCGCGGCGCCGAGCGGAAGTAGTCGCTGTGGTAGAAGGTTCGCAACGTTCCGTCCGCGTAGCGACAGGGCTCTACGGGAACGAACGGCGTGCCGCTATCGTTGCGTGTATCGAGACAGATGGGCTCAAACAATCGAGGCGCCAGGTCGGGTCGCCGGCGCAACAGCTCGTTGTACACCGAAACCGAGCTGACGATTCGGCTGGCACCACCGGTCGCCGCCGGACGCAGGCAGAGCAAACCGACGACGTCGGCGAGATCGCAGTGGTAGGCGATATCGCCGGCGGTGCGGTAACGGCGCACGAACGGATCGTCCGCTTCTTCACCCATGTCCATGACATGGCCGAGGAGCTCTTCGTCGGGGTTTTGTCCCCCCGGAATGCCGAGGTGTTGTCCGAGGCCCCAGTAGGCAATCGACGAGAGCTCTTCGCCCCAGCGCTCGACCGGCATCCCGCGCACCAACACGAAGCCGCGACCGCTGCGCAGCTCGGCGGACCATTCCGAGATTCGATCGGATAGCTTGGGTAGAGGAAAATCGTCACGCCCGATCGTGCCCAGCTCGGCATGCGCCGTCTTCGCGCGCGCCACCGCCGCCTCGAGCTCGGCGACGTCCGATGGACTCAACTCGGCAATCCACGAACGATCGGCCGCCACCTCCGGGCCTTTCCAAGCGGCCGGACTCTCGATCGTCTCCCGGCAGACTCCTTCGTGCGGACGGTCGAAGTAGTGCAGCGCCTGCTCGGCAAAACTCCGAAACGCGTTCATCTGCGGTTTCTACTCGGCTTGCGCGTTGTCAGCTTCTACTTCTCGAGCTCCTCGCGGATCGAGTACATCTTCTGTCGTCCCTCGGAAATGTAGACCTCGAGGTTGCGGCGGTGATTGGCGACGATGCTGGCCGAGCCGCCGTCGAGAACGATCACCGGTTTCAGCCGGGCCGCTTTGCCGAGCGACGTGACGACGTCATCGAACAAGCTTCCGACCGTCGGCCGAGCCGCGAGCTCTTTGGCGTACTCGCGCCGAATCGCTCTGGCGAGATGGTGCATGACGTGCGCATTGCCCTGAGCACGGTAGAAGTAGTCGTCGTTGCGCCACGGCATGATCGCGGAGCCGTCTTCTTCTTGCGACTTGAACAGGTCCGCGTGTGCGCTGCCGAGCACGTCGGTCCAAGCTTGGAACAAGCGAATCGCCTCGACGTTGCGCAAGTGCATCTTTCTCGACGTCGGCGGCTCCGCGCGCAGACCATCGACATACGCTTCGATCAGCTTGGCGCCGGTGCGGAACTTCCCTTCCGCAGAGGGCAGCCAGAACTTCTCGGCGTCGTTGCGAAACGCGGTGTCGGCTTCGAGCAGGTTTTGGTCGAAATTGTCGGAGGAGATCTTGGTGAGATGGTCCTTGAAGACACGCGCGCTTTCGCGCACGGCCTGAATGATCCCGAGCTGACGGCTGGCGTTGTTGTCGGCCATCACGTTCGGACCCCAAAGGAGGAAGTCGTTCGGTCGCCAACCGGTAGTGCCTTCGAGCTCATGGCGAACGATCTTCGCGAGCGTCGTTCCGAAAACTTCGCCGGGGATGATCTCACGCTCGGGCGGAAACTCCTCCTCGACGACAAACGGCAACTCGTTGTGGGTATTCTGACCGAAGTGCAGAACGATCGGTCCCACCGTCAGCAGCACCGCCATGATCACGAGAAGGATGAAACCGATACCGCCGCGCTGGTCTTTGATGAGCTTGGTCATCCTCCTTAGATACCATACCTCCATCGGGGCGGGAATCCTGCTCAGGGAATCGCACTTCCAGGGCGCCGGGTGTACTGTCGAGCGAGATTTTTGAAAGTCGTGACCGGGAGGACCAACCATGCCACGCATGAAGACGATGATCGCCGCGGCTCTCGCCCTTGTGTTGGGCGGCCTGTTACCGCCTCCGGCGTCCGCCCTATCCGCGGACATCGAGAGCAAGCTCGCGGCGTCCGAGTACGTTTACATTTCATCGACTCGCAAAGACGGAAGCCTCGGAAAACCCGCGGAGATCTGGTTCCTTTTTCATGAGGGGGCGGTTTACGTCGGCACCCGAACGTCCTCGTGGCGGGTAAAGCGCATCCAATGGGGCCGACCGGAAGCAAAGATCTCCGTCGGCAAGCTCGACGGGCCATCCTTCAGCGCAAGTGGTGAGCTGATCGACGACGACGAGCTCGAAGCGTTGATGATGAAGACCTATGCAAGCAAGTACCCCGAGGGGTGGAAGAAGTACGAAGAGACCTTTCGCAAGGGTTTCGCCGGCGGCACCCACGTCGTGGTGAAGTACTTGCCGAAGGCCGATTGAAGGCACACCCTGGCGCACTCGCGGGGCAGGCCTCGGGCAGCTTGCAAACACGGGGCATCCGGAGGGCGAATCGCTCCGCCCCCCGGATCGCGGGTTGTCCTCAGGCCGGTGCCGGGCTTCCGTCGGCAGCGGTTCCTCGCCTCGCTCGGACGGGGCGAGCGGGGTCAGAGGTCGGCAGGATCGCGGTCGCGGATCTTCGGCCACTTGGCGTTTGCCGACTTGATGTTGCCGTCGGTGTCCTCGAGCCACGTCTCCTGGATCCCGGTGTCGAGATTGAGATAGAGCCGATCGTCGACGATCTTCCAGACATCCGGATCGCCGACGAACTTCTTCCCGACCGAGACCCCGAAGGCGCACCAACCGCCGTAGGCGGGAAGGTACTTGTCGGGGGCGGCTTCGAAGGCCTTGCGATTCGCATCGCTGGCGAAGAGGTAGGTGACACCGTCGCGCACCGCGACGTGATTCCCGTTGCCGCGCAACGGTTTCTTGCCGGTTCGGTACGAGACCAGGTCGTAGCCGCTTACACCGACCGTGCTGTCCGCCGGTGCGGCGCCGAGCCCGATCGAGGGGTTCGAGAGAACGGCAAAGATCCCGCCGAGCGCGAGCATTCGTTTCAGGTAGTTCATAGTTGAGCTCCTTGGCTTGAGTTGTCGAATCAAATCGGATCGGGGTGCACACCCTTCACTTCGTTCGACGCATCACCCGGTGTCTTCTTACCCCGTCAATCGGAGCTTTCTTCGCCGTAGATGCGCAGCAGCGCTTCGAGCTCTTCAGAGCACTCGCCACACACCTCGAGGTGCTGCGATACCAACCGCAACTCCGGCGACATCTCATCGCTGGACTGCAAGTTTTCCAGGTAGGCCCCGACGCGCACGAGGAATTCGTCGCAATCGATCTCTTCCGGCCGGGTTGCGACCAACAGTCGCAGAAGCTCTTCGATCTTCGTTGCTTCGCTCATGACTCTTCTGACTCCAGATGGAGCTCGTTCCTTACCTCTTCCTCGGAAAACCCCGCGTCCAAGATCGCGGCGCGCAGCTTGACGCGAGCGTCGTGATGCAGCTTGTAGAGCGCGTTGCGATTGATGCCGAGCCGTTCCGCGATCTCGCCGCTTGGCGCGCCCTCAAGCTCCGAGAGCACCGCGCAGCGCTGGCGATCGGTCAACCTCTCGCGCACTGCACGGTAGAGCTCCGCGTGCAGGCGTTGGCGCTCGATCGGCCGTGTCGGATCCTCCCAAGCCTTTGGTCGCGCCGTCGCCATCTCGGAAACCTCGACCCCGTCGTCGCGCAACCGCTCCCGATAGCGACGCGTCCGGAGCGCTCCGAGGGCGCCGCGAATCGCCACCGCCATCGCCCAAGTCGTGAAGCGGCTGTCGCCGCGAAAGGTGTGGAGCTTCTCGATGATGCGAACGATCGCGTCTTGAGTGAAATCTTCGATATCTTCTTCGCGCAACCGGTGGCTCGCTAGCGCCTTGCGCAGACCACGGGCGATGTACGCCCGGAGCTCGGCAGCGGCCGGACCGCTCGCGCCCGTGCGAGCGAGCTCCTCTGGGGTCACTCTAACCATCGTCGTTGGGTCCGACTCGGCGTTCGCCAACCGGTGATTCGAGCGCCGGAGGATCGGGATAATCGATCTCGGTTTGCGCGACGCGGTTGAGATAGTTGGTGAGCTGACAGGCCACGACATTGGCAACGATCTCGGCGATCTCGCCGTCGCCGAACCCGGCTCGGCGAACCTTCGCGACGACGCGGTCGTCGACGGCACCGCGCGTCTCGACTACTTGCATGGCGAACTGCAGCGCCGCTTCTGTCTTGCTGTCGGGCGAGAGCGCGCGCCGGCTGTCGCGCACGGCTTCGTCGCTCAATCCATGCGCCTTGGCGATCGCCGCATGGGCCGCGACACAGTACTCGCAGCCGTTGGCCTGCGAGACCGCGAGCGCGATCTGCCGGCGCAAACGTTGCGCAAGAGCACCCTTGGCGAGGGCTTCGTCAACAGCGCGGTGTGCCTCCAATACCGCCGGTGAGCTCGCCATGGTCCGGACCGTATTCGGAACCATTCCCAGCTCTTCGCGCACGTCGTCGAGCAGCTTCCGGATTTCACCCTCGGTCTCACTGGCAACCAGGGGCTTGAGACGAGCCATACGATTCTCCCTGCCGCGTCGCCGCTCTGCGAACGACCGGACCCTACGCGGCGGGTCCGAAGGACTCGCTGTAGATATTCTCGGCCGCAACACCGCGCGACTCGAGTTCGCGTTGGAGGTCGGCCATGAACCCGCGCGGGCCGCAAAGGTAGAAGTCCGCGTCCAGCTCGGGTACGAGGCGCTCGATCATTGCGCCGTCGATGCGACCGCTTTGGTCGAAATCCGCTCCCTCGATATCGCTGCTCCGGGGCGCGCTGTAGGCAACGTGCACTCGAACGTTTGGAGACAGCGCGAGAGTCTCGACCTCGCGCCGGAGCGGATGATGATCGCCGTCGCGAGCGCCGTGGACGAACCAAACCGCCCGCGGGTCGCGGGAAGAAACGAGCTCGTGCAGCATGCTCACCATCGGAGTAACGCCGACCCCGGCACTGACCAGGACGACGGGGCGAGTGCCGCTTTCGTGCAACACGAAGTCACCGCGCGGCGCGCGACTCGATAAAAAGTCGCCCTCGCCAAGATGGTCGTGCAGGTATCGAGAAACCGCGCCGGACGGATCTCTCTTGACGCTGATGCGGTAGGTGGATGCACCCGGCGCGCCTGAGAGAGTGTAGGTCCGCACCGCGGATTCGTGGCCGGGAATCGCGACCTCGATCGGCAGGTACTGGCCCGCCGCGTGTTGGGGCAGCGGACCGCCGTCGCGCGCCTCGAAATAGAATGAGGTGACGTCGGCACTCTCGCGCTGCCGTGCGACGAGTCGCAGAGTGCGAACGCTCTCCCCGGCCGTGGACCAGCGGACCGGCAGACCGCCGGAAACCTCGACCACCTCTTCGATCTCGATGGCGATCAAACGACGCGCTCCGGGAACCTCGTCGACTTCCGCGGAACCCCAGTCGATCTCGGCTCGGCCGGTGAGCTGAAGCAGGTCGCCGCTCTCGAAGTCGACGAACACCAACCCGACACGCGGATCCATCACCAGGTTTCCAATCGTGTTGTAGTGGTTGTTGCCCGCGTAGTCGGGGAACACCAACCGCCGGTCGCCGTCGACCCGAACGAATCCCGGCGCTCCGCCGCGATGCGAGGCGTCCATTCCGAAGGTAGCGTCCCCGTCGTCGCCGCCGCGGTAGCCGGATGCGATGAAGAAGGTGTCGGCGCGTTCGATGAGCTCGCGCTGCGGCGCCGAAAGCCGTCGGCTGCGCAAAGCGGTGGCGCGCGGCTCCGCGGAGTCGGCGCTCCGCCAGGTGCGCTCGGTAATGTACTGTGGGCAGTTGCCGAACGCTTGCTGTACCGACAGAACCACGGCATCGCTCTCGCGAGCGCCGACACGACCGTTGACGCGGTTGCGACGCCGGCTGTCGAGCTCGATCCCGAGCACGCCGACGTCGGCGCCGGCGCTGAGTGCGTCGTCGAGCGCGTCGCCGGCGGCCGGGGACGCCCCAATCCGGAGGGTCCCCGGATGGGGCGAGCTGATGAACCCCCGATCGCCGGCCAATAGCGTCGCCCAAGGTCGGTCGTCCGCATCGCGCGCCGCGACCACGATGAAGGGCAAGCGACGGTAGAAGTCGCGATGCTCCTCGGGAAGGTACGGCCGCACGACCCGACGGGCCCACGGCTCGATCTGCTCGCGCACCCCGAGACGTGTCTGGACCATCTGTTCACCGCCGTGAAAGGGCGAGGACTCGACCATCGCAACCTCCTCGAGCACCGGCGATCCGCCCGCCGGCGCGATGACCTCGACGGGGATTCCGCCGGGGATCGAGCGCATCATGTGAAACCTCGAGCCGGCCGTGGTCAGGCCGCGAGGCGGAGCCGCCGACCGTCGGCCTCGTCGCCGAGAGAGACTCGCCGGGTACTCAGGATGTGGGACAGCACCGCGACCACCTCGTCGTCCGAGCTGGTGTTGTCCTGAACCGTTTCGACCAGCGTCATGAACGACGCTACGGTAGCCCGCGAGGCCGCGACTGGGTTGTCTCGATTCCAGGGATCGATTGCTTTGGACATCGTTTCCTCCATCTCCGTTGGCTCGCTAGGAGCGTGATAACCTGGAGATAGAGCAGCCCCCGTGCCAAGTGGGGCGGAGGCCTTGCCAACGCGATCGTGTGCTCCGGCGATCACGAGATCTCGGCGACGGGCCGCAATCGGCCACGGGATCTCGTGAGACGGCGCGCCAGGTCGGCCGCAGATGGCCCAGATACGGCCGGACGTGAGACTTTGCAGAACACGAGGGCTTGCGTAGAAGTAGGGGCCATGACCGCCGCCGCGCCCGAACCCGAGTTCGAGTCGCTCAAGAGCCTACTCCTCGACATGGCCCGGGAGCGCTCCCTCGACGGGCTGTTGAAGCTGGTGGTCGGCCGACT
>JANQHZ010000460.1 GCA_028282445.1 Candidatus Binatia bacterium
ACAATTTGTTTGTTGCCGCGACCGGGATGTTGCTACGATCGCCCTCTGTTCATGGGGAGGGACGGACGTGGCGAAGCAACTTCGCATCATTCCGGAGAAGTGCACCGGGTGCATCCAGTGTGAGCTGGCTTGCTCCTGGGTGCAGACGGGGACGTTCCAGCCGGCGCGTTCGCTGATCCGGGTTCACATCTTCGACGATCAGGCGAGCTACGCTCCCTACACCTGCTTTCAGTGCGAGGAGGCTTGGTGCATGAACGCCTGCCCGGTCAACGCGATCGGGATTTCCGAGGCCGAGGCCAAAGTGGTGACCCCGGAGCTCTGTGTCGGCTGCGGGATCTGCGTGATCTCCTGTCCGTATGGCACCGTCTGGTACAACCCGGACAAGGCGAAAGCCGACAAGTGCGATTTGTGTGCAGGCGACCCGGCGTGCGTCACCGCATGTCCGACCGGCGCCATCGAGTACGTCGAGACGGAGGCGACGGACTGGCTCGGGTCTTGGGCCGCGGACCTCAATCGCACTCGCGACCTGATCGACCAGGGAGAGCCGTCATGATCTACGGTTGGACGGGGGAAGTTCTGCGCGTCGATCTCACCAACGGCGCGATCTCGACCGAAGCGCTGCGCGAGGACTGGGCGCGCGAGTACGTCGGCGGTCGCGGGCTCGGTACGCGCTACTATTGGGAAGAAGGCGACCCCTCGGTCGATCCGCTCAGTCCCGAGAACAAGCTGATGTTCGTCACCGGTCCGCTGACCGGGACCAGCGCTTCGTGCGCGGCGCGCTACATGGTGATCACCAAAGGCCCGCTGACCGGCGCCATCACGGCGTCGAACTCGGGCGGGCACTGGGGCCCCGAGCTCAAGTTCGCCGGTTACGACATGATCATCTTCGAGGGCCGTGCGCCGTCGCCGAAGTACCTGTGGATTCACAACGACCAGGTCGAGCTGCGCGACGCGGTGCACTTGTGGGGCAAGGGCGTGTGGGAGACGGAAGAAACCCTGCGCGCCGAGACCGGCGTTCCCGATGCGATCGTCGCCTCGATCGGCCAAGCCGGTGAGAATCTGGTGCGATACGCCGCGATTCTCAACGATTTGCACCGCGCTGCCGGACGATCCGGAGTCGGTGCAGTGATGGGCTCGAAGAACCTGAAGGCGATTGCCGTGCGCGGGACCGGCGGCGTACCGCTGGCGCGTCCGCGCGATTTCATGAAGGCGGCTTGGGAGATGAAGGCCAAGCTCAAGGAGTCGGCAGTCACTGCGGAAGGGCTCGCGACCTACGGCACCGAGTCGCTGGTCAACGTCATCAACGAGCACGGCGCGATGCCGACACGCAATCACACCGAGACCGTCTTCGAGAGCGCCGAGGATATCAGCGGCGAGACGTTGACCGAGACGCGGCTGGTGGCGAACAAGGCATGCTTTGCCTGCACGATGGCTTGCGGGCGGGTGACCACTCTGCCGGGAGATGCGTCTGGGAAGTTCAGCGTCGATACCAATCCGCGCAACTGGAACATCTCGGGTGAGGGCCCGGAGTACGAGAATGCCTGGGCGATGGGCGCCGACTGCGGCATCGCCGACCTCGATGCGATCATCAAGACCGGTTGGCTGTGTAACGACTACGGCATGGACCCGATCTCCTACGGTGCCACCCTGGCCGCGGCAATGGAGATGTACGAGACCGGCGCCATCGATGATTCGGTGACCGGAATGCCGCTGAACTTCGGCAACGCCGCGGCGCTGGTCGCGATGGCGGAGAAGGTCGCCTTCCGCGAGGGTTTCGGCGACCAACTCGCCGAGGGCTCGAAGCGGATGACCGTCCGCTACGGTCGCCCCGAGTTGTTCATGGGCGTGCGTGGACAGGAGTTCCCCGCCTACGACGGACGCGCGGTACAGGGCATGGGGCTCGGCTATGCGACGTCGAATCGCGGCGCCTGCCACCTGCGCTCCTACACGGTGTCGCCGGAGATCTTGGGCATTCCCGAGAAGATGGATCCTCACAGCAGCGAAGGGAAGGCCGAGATCACCAAGATCTTCCAGGACATCACCTCAGCGGTCGACTCCTCCGGGGTCTGTCTCTTTCTGACATTCGGGATCGGTCTCGACGACATCTTGCCGCAGTTGGTCGCTGCGACCGGCGTCGACTACGACATCGACTCGCTGACGCAGGCGGGCGAACGCACCTGGAACCTCGAACGGCTGTGGAACGAACGCGCCGGGGTCGGCAAAGGGCAGGACATCTTGCCCAAACGGTTGATCAAGGAGCCGATTCCGAGCGGACCCGCGAAAGGGCTGACCAGCAAGCTCGACGTCATGCTGCCGGAGTACTACGAGAAGCGCGGCTGGACGGCCGACGGCGTCGTCACCGAAGAGAAACGCAAAGAGCTCGGACTTCCCAAGGCGTGATGTGTGCCGACCGTCAAGCTCCTCACCGGGTTGCGCAAGTTCGGTGGCGCTCAGCAGCAGATCGCCGGCGCGACCGTTCGCGAAGTCCTGGCTGCGATCGCGGTCCCGGACGAGCTGCTGTTTCCGCAGCGCGACGAAGTTCTAAACCAAGACATCGAAGTGCTCGTGAACGGGCGCAACATCGCGTTTCTCGATCAGCTCTGCACGGCAGTGACCGACGAAGACCGCATCACCATCTTTCTACACGGCGCCCGCGGCTATCCCGGTGGCTGAAGACATACAGACGAGAGCAGCGGTGTGCGATCGATGTCGCCCGCGGCGGAGTCCGGGGGAGCGCACTCCGACTCAGTCGTCGACACGAGAGTGAGGCCAAATGACCAAGTACGCGATCATCGGAGCCGGCCCGGCCGGCATGAATGCGATCGAAACCATCCGCCGAGTCGATAGCGAAGGAACCATCACCCTGGTGTCGGACGAGGATCCGTACGCACGCATGGCCCTCCCCTACTACCTGGCTGACGACATCCCGCGCGAGCAATTGGCTACGGGTTCGGACGACTATTTCGCCAAGCTCAAGGTCGAAACGCGCTTCGGCTCTCGCGTTTCGTCGCTCGATACCGGTGCGAGGTCGCTGACCTTCGACGACGGAGAGTCGCTTGCCTTCGAAAAGCTTCTGATCGCTACCGGCTCGTCGCCGGCGCGCGCGCCCATTCCGGGTGTCGACGGAGCGAACGTCCACACCTTGTGGACGCGCGCCGACGCCGATGCGGTCCTCGCCGGTGCCGGTGGCGACAAACCGTCGGTGGTTCTGATCGGTGCGGGTTTCATCGGTTTGATCGTCCTCAATGCGATGTACAAGCGAGGGTGGAGGCTCACCTTGATCGAGCGCGAGACGCGCATCCTTCCCCGCATGTTGGATCGTCGCGGCGCCGACGCCGCCGAGGCCTGGATGCGCGATCGCGACATCGCCGTCCACACCGGTTGCAATGTCACCGAGATCTCGGGCGACGAGCGCAAACGATTGGCTCTTTCCAACGGCACCGTGATCGAAGCCGACCAGGTGATCGTGTCGACCGGGATCCGACCCAATCTCGAGTTTCTCGACGGCGCCGACATCGAGCGTTCCGCGGACGGCGTCCTTTTGGTCGATGCTCACTGTGAGAGCAGCGTGCCGGGGATCTATGCCGCCGGCGACGTCGCGGCCGGGCCCAATGTTCTGGGTGGTGTCAAAGCGACCCATGCGATTCAGACAACCGCGGTCGATCACGGACGGGTCGCGGGAGCGAATATGGCCGGCGCCGAGGTCGAGTATGACGGCAGCCTGGCGATGAACATTCTCGATGTCGCCGGCCTCCACATGGCGAGCTTTGGAGAATGGTCGGACGACAGCGATGTCACTGAAGTATGGGCGCCGGCGCGGCCGGTCTACCGCAAGTTGGTTTGGCGCGGAAACCGTCTCGCCGGTGCGATTCTGATTGGACCGATCGAGGATACGACCATGCTCACCGACGTCGGGATGGTCAAAGGCCTGGTCCAGGCGCAGACCGACCTCGCGTCTTGGAAGAGCTACCTACAAGAGAAACCGTGGGATCTGCGGCGTCCGTACGTCGCCAGCGGCACCGCCGCGGCCTTGCTCAAGCGGACGGTCGAGGGACGCCCGGCGACACCGCGCGGGTATACGCACGAAGGGCGGCAGCCGCCCAACCAGCGCAGTCCCTATCACTCCGACCTGGTGGATACGCGGCCCGAGGGGTTCGAGAATCTCCCGCGCACCCCGACGCCGGGCATCTACAAGAGCTGAGCTCGATGGGCCCGGCCCCGAGCCCAGGAAAGGCCGGGCGGCGATGAAGATCACGCTCCGCCTGTTCGCGAATCTGCGGAAACGACTGCCTCCCGGCTCGCCGCGCGGCTGGTGCGAGCTCGAGCTCGACGAGGGCACGACCATCGCCGCGGTCCTCGAGCGCATGGAGATCACCGAGAAGGAAGCGCAGATGGTGCTCGTCAACGGATTGCAGAACCGCGACCTCGAGCAGGTCCTCGAGCCGGATGACACCTTGAGCGTATTCCCCCCACTCGC
>JANQHZ010000475.1 GCA_028282445.1 Candidatus Binatia bacterium
GAAGAGCCATTCCCCAGCCTGACGACGGTAGTCGTCGCGGTAGAGGATCGCTTGCGTGATCCACTGGTCGCCGAGCTCGATCTCGCCGCGGCAATAGACCGTTCCGGCTGCACGGTCGGCGTCGATCAAGTCGATGACGTGGTTGGTCACGTGCAGGATGGTGACGCCGACCTCTCGCAACTGATGGTCGAAGTCTTCGCGTAGGGCGTCGCGTCCAACCGTGTCTTTGCCGACGCGAACGTCCTCGACGAAGAGCGAGACCAACGTGTCGAGGTCCCGCGAATCGATCGCGAGCGCATAGCGATACGCCAGCTGCCGGATTTCTTCGTATGCCAAGAGCTTGGATGTGGACATTTCTTAGGAACCGCAGATGAACGCAGATAAACACAGATGCGGGCGCGAAACGAACTGACCGGGCGAGGCATGCCTCGCCCCTACACCGGGGCGCGCTGCTCTGGTCGTGAAACGAACCGCCCCTATACCGGGTTGCGGTGTTCCGTTCATTCGTAGGGGCGACGCATGCGTCGCCCGCGCGAGCGGCTGTGAATTCGCCCGATCGTCTCCGGCGGTGTTTCGGCATCCGCGTTCATCCGCGTTCATCTGCGGTTTCGTTTTTCTCCAGCTCCAAGATGATCCGGGCCAGCTCCGGGCCGGAGTCTTCTTGCAGGAAATGGCCGCCTTTGACCGTGCGGTGGTCGAGGCCGCGGGCGCCGGGGATTCGTTGTTGGAATACCGGGGCCCATGCGGCGGTGACCGGGTCGGCGTCGCTGAAGGCGGTCAGGAATGGCTTGTCGAAGCGGTGTAAGACTTCCCAGACCCCTCGGTTGTGCTGTGCGCCTGGGTCGTTTGGATCGGTCGGAATGATCTGCGGGAAGGCGCGTGCTCCCGCTTTGTACGATTCGTCGGGGAAGGGAGCGTCGTAGGCGGCGACCACCTCGTCGTCGAGCTGGGTGACGGTTACCCCCTGAACGATGTCGCCGACCGGCAGCTCCGGTGCGGAACGTGCGGTTTCCATCCAGGCCTCGATCACCTCGCCTGGCCAGCCATCGACTTCGCCGTGGGGCGGCGCCTGCGCGGTCGGCAGGATGGTGTTGGCGGCGACGACGGCGGCGAAACGTTCCGGCTCGGCCGCCACCAAGCTGAGCCCGATCGGACCGCCCCAGTCTTGGCAGAACAGCGTCACGTCGCGCAGGCCGAGAGCGGCGAGCAGGCTGCCGCACCAGGTGACGTGGTTGGCGTAGCTGTAATCGGCGACCGCGGCCGGTTTGTCCGAACGTCCGAAGCCGATGTGATCGGGAGCGACGACGCGTCGCCCGGCTTCGACCAGCGGCGGGATCATCTTGCGGTAGAGGTATGACCAGGACGGCTCACCGTGCAGCAGCAATACCGGACGGCCGTCGCGCGCCCCCTCGTCGAGGTAGTGCATCCTGAGGTGCTGTCCGGCTGCCGGCACCTCGGTGTAGCGGGGCTCGAAGGGGTAGTCGGGTAGATCGGCGAAGCGGGAGTCGGGAGTGCGCAGAACCTTCATGTCGCGGGTATAAATCGGACGCTGGGTAATGGGAAATGCCGCTGCGCGGCATAGGCTGAGGCGTAGGCTGGGGCGAGGCTGAGGAAGGAGTTCGCGCCCATGCGCGACAGTTCAGTTAGGGACGGCTGCGTCTAAACCCGGTAGGGCGGCCCTCGGGCCGCCACTCGTTGCGCCGGAGATGGGCGCCCGAGGGCCGCCCTACGGGTCACCGTGGGCTTGGCCGATCTTGTGGGACTCGGTCTCCCATGGCAGCGTGAACCTATGACCGAGCAGTCGTCCGACCTCGATCGCAAGATTCTGGTGGCGAACCCGCGCGGGTTTTGCGCCGGCGTCTCGTACGCGATCGACATCGTCGGTCTGGTGCTCGACCATCACGGGCCGCCGGTCTACGTGCGCCACGAGATCGTCCACAATCGACACGTGGTCGAGGGGTTGCGTGCGCGTGGCGCTATCTTCGTCGAGGACTTGGGCGACGTCCCGGAGGGCAGCTTGTTGGTGTTCAGCGCGCATGGAGTGTCGCCGGCCGTGCGTGCGGAAGCCAAAGAGCGCAACCTGCGGGTCGTCGATGCAACCTGTCCCTTGGTGACCAAGGTGCACCTCGAAGCGCTGCAGCACGCGCGCAAGGGAACCGAGATTCTGCTCATCGGTCACCGTGGCCACGTCGAAGTCGAGGGGACGCTCGGCCATGCGCCTGACAAGATGCACTTGGTCGAGACGGTCGAAGATGTCGAGAATCTCGTCGTGCGCGATCCGACCAAGCTCGCGGTGGTCACCCAGACGACGCTCTCGGTCGACGATACCCGAGACATCGTCGCCGCCATTCGCAAGCGTTTCCCGCAGGTCGTAACCCCGGGCAAGGACGATATCTGTTACGCCACCCAGAACCGACAGACGGCGGTCAAAGAGCTCGCCGATCGAAGCGACTTCGTGTTCGTCATCGGTTCGCCCAACTCCAGCAACGCCAATCGCCTGGTCGAAGTCGCTCGCAATCAGGGCAC
>JANQHZ010000525.1 GCA_028282445.1 Candidatus Binatia bacterium
GACGCGCAGGTCGTATCCGCAATGGGCTACGGTCTCCCGATCATCCCAGCCGTGTTTCGCCTGCAGAACGACCAGCTTGCTGAGCAGAATCGGGCACCAGCCAACTCGACCGCCCAGCTCAGGATCGGCCGCCGGGAAATCGGCTCGGCTGAACACCACGTCCCCGAAGCGCGCCAACACGTCGAAGAGCGACCCCTTGTCGTAGGGCTGAGGGACAAAGGACTCCACCGCCAACAGTGGACGCTGCTTGGAGCTGCGACGGGCCACCAAACTGGTGGATCACAACTCGGATCGGTCTTCAAGGGGGGTTTCGGATCAAGCTCCTAGAGCGGCGATCCGTTTGACGCCACTGGGGATCGCCTTGGTGATCAGCTTGTGATCTCATCCGCTTATGGGACGAGAAGTCGCGCGCTGGTCGCCGCCCGTTGAGCCCTCTCGAGCCGAGGCAAGGTTGCTGAAGCGCCTGACTCGGGTGAAGAAGCTGTACGCGATGCTGCGCCTCCACCGCCACGAGCTCTTCGACGACGATTTCCAAGACGAGCTGATCGCGATGTACCGGGGCACGGGAGCGGGCCGGGCCGAGATCCCGCCCGCCCAGCTGTGCATGGTCATGTTGCTGCAGGCGTACTCAGGCATCTCGGATGCGGAGGCGGTCGAGTTGACGGTGGTGGACGGCCGATGGCGGATGGTGCTCGATCACCATGATGAGGACCCTCTTTTCGGTCAAGGCACCCTTCAGCGCTTTCGCGAGCGTTTCATTGAGGCCGGCCTCGACAAGCGTCTTCTCGAACGTACGGTTGAGATTGCTAGAGATTCCGGGATGTTCGATTGGAAGAAGCTGCCCCGAGGACTGACCGTGGCCATGGATTCTCGCCCTTTTGATGGGGCCGGGCGGGTTGAGGATACCTTCAACTTGCTCGGCCACGCTGCGCGCAAGTTAGCCGTCACTGCTTCGAAACTCCTCGACCTGCCGTTTGCGGATGTCTGTGGGGAAGCAGGGGCCCCGGTCCTGATGGCTTCCAGCATTAAAGCGGGCCTGGACATCGACTGGAGTCAGCAGGCGGAGAAGGAGAAGGCACTGGATACCCTCTTCGAACAGGTCGAGTCGCTCTCCAGCTGGCTGTTCGAGCGCGTCGACCTCGAAGCGGCACCGCTGACGCCCTACATCAACGCTCTTATCGACGTCTGTGAACAGGATATCGAGTTCGCGGACAGCTTGCCGCGACTACGTCAGGGGACTGCCCCGGATCGACGCATCTCGATCGAGGACGACGCGATGCGACACGGGCGGAAGAATAAACACGTTCGCGTCGATGGCTACAAGGAGCACATCGCTGCAGACGCCGCCTCGAAGCTGATTCTGGCCGTCGACGTCACGCCGGCAAATCGCCCCGAGTTCGAGTCCGCATCCCGGCTTGCTGAGGCTATCGAGCACCAAGGCTTCACGATCGACGAGCTCGACATCGATCGAGGCTACCTTGCCAGCCCGCTCGTCGACCAACTCGAGGCTGATGGAAAGCGAGTGAATACGAAGCCTTGGGGTATCCAAGGCAAGGACGGGCGCTTCTCCAAGCTCGATTTCACCATCAATCTGGAGGCTGGCGAGGCGACGTGCCCGACCGGAACCACCATCCCTATCGAGGTGGGTAAGACCGCCCGCTTCCCCGACTCGACCTGCCGAAGGTGTGAGCGGCGGAACGAGTGCACCACCGCAAAGTCCAAGGGTCGGTTGCTCCGAATCCGAGGGGACGAAGCCCGCCAACAGCGACTTCGCGCTGAGCAAGCCACCCCCGAGGGTCGCGCACGTCTACGACGGCGCACGCAGGGCGAGCACCGCCTGGCGCACATGACGGCTCGGCGAGGTCGACGCGCTCGCTACATTGGGACCCGGAAGAATCTCTACGACTCCAGAAGGGCGGCATCCATCCAGAATCTCGAAGCGCTGCAGCGGAGGA
>JANQHZ010000562.1 GCA_028282445.1 Candidatus Binatia bacterium
CTACAAGACTGCGTCGAGCTCGACGATAAGGGCTTCATCCTGGTCGGTTCGGGTTGCACGCAATGGCCGCTCGAGCGCCCCCCACACCTGCTCGAAACCAGCCGGCCCGGCATCTTCGCCGTCGGCGACCTCCGCTCCGACTCGGTCAAGCGAGTCGCCGCCGCGGTCGGCGAAGGCTCGATCTCGGTGCAGTTCATCCACCGCGTGCTAGCCAGCGATTCCTAGCAGCGTATCCGCCGCCTACTCGATCGACGCTTCGATCGGCCCGAGGAGCTCGTCGTCGCTCCAGCGGTCCGGCGGAAGGCTGCCGAGCCCGTCCACCAATCCGCCGCTCGGGAGCAGCGACCAGAGAGACGGATCCGCGCGCGGCTCGCCCGGATACTTGTCGTAGCGACCGTTGCGAACCACGACGAGATCCAGGTTTGGCACCACGTAAACGTACTGTCCGTCGTGGCCGCGCGCGCTGTAGACATCTCGTCCGCCCGGAGTTACGTCGAGCCACCATTGATAACCGTAGAAAGACGCGACGCTCGGCGACGTCGAAATCTCAACCCATTCGGGCGGCACGACCTGGACGCCGTCCCACTCGCCACCGCGCAGGTACAACAGTCCGAACTTCGCAAACTGCCGGGCCGGGGTATCCATACAACAGTAGGTCGCGGTGCTGCCGACAAAATCCATCCACCAGTCGACCGGGGACATACCGATCGGATCGAACAGCTTCTCGCGCGCGTACGCACCGGCATTGTCGCCGGTGACGAACTCGAGCGCTCCCGACAAGAGCATCGTGTCGCCGCTCGAATAGAGGAACCGAGTCCCCGGCGGCACCTCGACAGGCCGGGACACCGCATAGGCAAGATGATCCTCACTCAAGAGGATCATCTGAATGATATCCGAGCTCGACAGGTCGGTGGGGTCGTAGCTCTCGTTCCAGCGGAGCCCCGACGCCATCGACAAGACGTCGCGCAGCGTGATGTCCTCCTTCTGGGTTCCGTTCCACTCGGGCAGGAACTCTGTCATCGAAACGTCGACGCTCTCGATCAACCCTTCCTCGATCGCAATTCCGACCAAGGCACTGGTGAAGCTCTTCGCGACCGACCAACTGGTCCCGAACGAGCTTTCGCCGACACCTTCGGCGTACCATTCGCCGACGATGACACCGTGTCGGACGACGACGACGCTCTGCGTATTCTTGCTCTCCTGAAAAGCGTACTCTCGCGCACCGACCAGTATGCCCGCGTCCATCCCGTGCTCCTCGGGCGACTCGACGAGCCAACCCGAAGTCGGCCAAACGAGACTCTGCGCCGAGCCCGACGAGTCGTCGTCACCGCATCCCGTGCATGCAAGCAGCAGCACCGTAACGGCCAACGCCGAGCGTGAAACGGATCCTGCAAGTTCTCTAGCTCTCCTGCGCTTCATCAACCGACCCCCAAGTTTCGATGCTCCCAGTGTGGCCCTAAATGACCGCTCTAGCCACAGATGAACACAGATAAACTCAGATGCTTCGCGAAACGAACCACCCGAGCGAGGCATGCCCCCTCGCCCCTTGGTCGGGCCGCGGTTCTCCCTTCAGATGTAGGGGCGACGCATGCGTCGCCCCCGCTCGCATCTGCTCGTTCACCCGATCGACTCAGACGCCGGCGACCTTTCAGGATCTGCGTTCATCTGTGTTCATCTGTGGCCAAAACGGTCGAACGAGACGAGGAAACACTGGACGTGCGGCGAGCACTTACCCTTCGGGTCGGTACCAGCTCGGCGACCTCCAAGCGCGTTCCTGGATCGTATTCGGAAATTCCGTCCCGCAGTAGGCAACGAATTCTTCGGGTACCGTTGTCAGGGGGCGGCGGGGGCGGCGTCTTCGATACTGCCGTGGCCCTCGAAGTGCCGGCCATCGAGCTCCCCATGCGCATCGGTCGGCATATGAAACTCGAACAGCTCGAGCGAATCGAGCGGCACGCGACGATCGATTGGGGCCAAATGCATGACGAAGCGTCGGCCGTCCGTCCACCAGGGAGCGTACATCAGATTGCGATGCGGTTCGGATTTTGTCGCCTCCCCGACGCCTTCAACCGCACCGAAAGTCTGAACTGCCTCGGCGGTCAGCAGGTCTTCCAGCAAATAGTTTCGTGCCTCATCCACCATCGGATCGATGGCGTGCGTCGTGAGAGTCCAGGCACGCGGAGTAAAGTAGATTCCGATATCGCGGGTGATCGTTCCGACCAGGATGTAGTCCCCCTTGTAGCGCCAGTTCGTCCCCCAAAGCCTCAGATGGTTGCGCTCGTGGATCGTATCGCGCGCCTTCTGCAGGCCGATGCTCTGAGGACGGCCGTCGAAGTATAGAGAGCTCATTGGCGAGTAGCGGTAACGCCCTCCGAAGAAGGCTTTGAACGTCCGCCACGCCGACGACAGCGTCAGGAGCTCCGTCTCGTCCCACCCCGCACGCACGAAAGCCGTCAAACCGCGCTCGGGCGAGATCACGACCAGATTCAGTGGGTCGCCCTTGCCGGTACCGTTCTCGCGGCTGGTGCAACAGGGGAGATTCTCGAGAAGGGCTACGAGCTCCGCTTCGGTTTCCACTTCGACCTTGTCTTCGCGCTTCTTCAACGCGTCCCAGTCGAAGGCACTGTGATCGGCTTTGAAGCCGGGAACCGAAACGTAGAAGTGAAACCGCTCGAGCTGCTTCTCGGCGATCACCTGCACACGGACCTCTTTGGTGCCGAGCTTTACATTGCTGAACACGAACCCTGACGTCGAGCCCCGCGCGGGAACCATGGGAACGATCCCGAGCCCCTCGAAGCGGTCGTCCATCTCGCGATTGGACCAGGGGCGCAAGAGGTAGTGACTCTTGTAGGCAGCCTCCCGCGCCGAGTAGTACTCGGGGTCGACCGCGTGCAACATGAACCAGAACGGGACCTCGGTCTCGTTGACGATACTGACCCAAATCGGCTGAATCTCGTTTTCGTACAGATCGACGCCGAACACAGACCGGCTCTCGTCGCGCGATAGGACTGCGACCGACACGGTGAGGCCGTCTCTCGACTGAGTGTCGATGCGTCCTTGAAGGCTCGTCTCGTCGAACGGCTGGGGCTTGTAGGCGCGGCAACCCACGACACACAGCGCCAGCGCGGTGGCTACGAGCACGGCGGGTAATCGTCGCGCCGTCGATCGGGGGCTCGATGTCATGGTCGTGGGATTCTTTTCCGTTCTCGGAGCGAGGCGATTCGCGCGAGCTGGATATTGAGAGCCTTGCCGAATCGCCGTCGGGACCGCAAGCGGGCCGCCGGTTGGGAGCAGTCTCGCCGACGTCATCGCGAACTACCGCCGTCATTGGAGCTCGGAGCTAGCGGCCAAACAGTTGCCTTCATCGCGGCGGCCGATTACTTCTTGGCCACATGGCACCGAGCGCACCCCGTCGTAGCGTCCTCGCGGCTCAGTCTGGAGACTACCCGCAGCCAAACGAAGTGGCGCAGAGGTCTGCCGGCTGGTGCTGCCGATCGGTCTTCCTGATGGCGTCCCTGCTCATCGCAACGCAGGGGGCGGCCGAGCAGCCGCAACCCCCGCCCGAGTCGGCATCCGCCCCTGCCGAGGATTCCGAGCCGGCGACCAAACAGGTGTCGGACGATGCCGAAGCCCCCCCGCCCCAAGACGCGGCGATCGTCACTGACGAGCGATGGACATCGTTCCTTCCTCTCCTGGCTGACGAAGCAAAGGCAGCGGGTTACGAGCTGCCTCTGCCGCTCGGCATCTCGATCAATCACATCTACTTGAGCCGCGATGTCGACGTGAACAGCATCAAGGTCAGCTTGAACGACGGGGAGTTTCAAAGCGTCGACGGATTTCTCGATGTCGGCGCCAACTCGACCGTCAATGCCGTGGTGGCGAGGTTCGACGCGTTCATCCTGCCCTTTCTGAACGTCTATTTCCTCACCGGTTGGCTGACCAACGACTCGAACGTCAA
>JANQHZ010000013.1 GCA_028282445.1 Candidatus Binatia bacterium
AGTTCGTATCTCTTGATACGTCGAGCGTTTCGCGACGCAGCGATCGCGGATGCATGGCGATTTGCAGCCGGAGTCCATTTTTCGGCCGGACCTCTAGCCTGACAAACGCGAGCGGAAGCGCTCGTTGACGGAGGTGCAGGTCACTCTGTCCGGGACTCTCGCAAGCCCTCGCCCCCTATTCCGACTCTGGTCCTGCCTCAGCGAACGGCAAGAAGGAGGCAATTTGTATGAAAGCGACTGACAACGACCGCAGCATCATCGTCGTGGGTGGCGGGACCGCGGGCAGCGTGCTCGCGGCGCGGCTCAGCGAAGACCCGAGACTTGGGGTTACGTTGCTCGAGGCAGGCCCGGATCACGATGCGTACGATCCAGCCGTGCTCGAACCGATCCGCGCTGCCGAGGCATGGACCGGGACGGGAAAACACCTGGTGTCGACCCCGATGACGACGCAGACGGGCACTATCGAAATGATGCAGGGACGGTTGTTGGGAGGAACGTCCGCGATCAACGCGATGGCGACCTTGCGTGGGCAGCCGGCCGACTACGACGCCTGGGCCGGCGCAGGACTGGACGGCTGGGGCTGGGATGACGTCGCCAGTACGTTTATCGCGGCGGAGAGGGACATGGACTTCCCGAGCTCGCCAGTCCATGGAAGCGATGGGCCGCTGCCGGTGCGCAGGTGGCGCAAGGACGAGCTCAGCCGCAGTCAGGCCGCCTTCTACGATGGAATGCTCGAGACCGGCCAACCGGCCTCGTCCGACATCAACGATCCGAGCCAGCTTCCAGGGATCGGCGTCTTCCCGGTGACGGTCGACCAGCAAACCCGTCGGGTCACCACGAGCCTCGCCTACCTAACCAACGAGGTGCGGAAGCGGAGCAACCTCGAAGTTCGGGCGCGCGCCGAGGTCGCAACGATTGCGATCGCCGACGGACGCGCGACAGGCGTAGTTCTGCGAAGCGGTGAGGAAATCGAAGCGGACGAAGTCGTCGTCGCGGCGGGAGCCCTGTGGTCGCCGACAATGTTGCTCCGCTCCGGCGTGGGACCGTCGGAACATCTGACGGAATACGGAATCCGTGTGCATGCCGACCTTCCGGTTGGGTCGACCATGAGTGACCACCTCGGCCCGGGGATTCCCTACCTGCATGAAGGACCGCGCGGCGGCACCGCCGGCCCCGCACAGATCGTTCTGGTCGGGGCATCCAACGGTACAGACGTGGACTATCACGCCATGCCCATCTCACTGCAGGACACTCAAAGAAGCCCTCTCAGCCTCGGGGAGAAACTCAAGCTTCTCCGAGAAGCCCGACAAACCAACAACAAAGTCGGATGGAAGGAGTTACTCGGTGCAGTCAAGTTTCTGAGCAAACCAACCAGCCGTTCGACCATGTTCATGTTGGCCGTTTTCCTCCTGCGCTCGAGTGGTCGCGGCAGCGTGCGACTCGGCAGCACTCCTGACCCAGGTCCGGTTGTCGTTGCTCCGCCTCTCCCTGACGATGCTCACGCACGGCTCCGCCACGCATTTGACCGGATCGCGGCTTGGGAACGGTCGACGGCGTTTCGATCTCTGAGACTGGCACCCCTCTTCCCGCACGACCTCGACGCGCCCGACGCGGTCGCCGTCGCCCTCGAACGCAATACGATGAGCTACGCCCACATGGTGGGCACTTGCCCGATG
>JANQHZ010000636.1 GCA_028282445.1 Candidatus Binatia bacterium
TTCCACGAGCTGGTCGGCGACGACATGCTCGCAACCGTCGCGGAGATCGGCGCCGCTTCGCGCGCACTGCAGCGCCTCTATCGACCCGACAAGATCAACGTCGCCGCGCTCGGCAATGTCGTCCCGCAGCTTCACATTCACGTCGTCGCGCGACACACGGACGATGCCGCGTGGCCGAAGCCGATCTGGGGAGCAGCGCCTATCGTACCGTACGAACCGCAAGCGCTGCAGGTACGCCTCGCGGACCTACGCAAAGCGATCGCGGACGAGTTGTGAGCATCCGTGTCTCGCAGCTCACCAAATTGGCGATTGATGTCATGCCGAGGTTCATTCTAGTCTCCCCATCGGCCGATTCGGCCGTCTGTTGCGGAGAGGCGAATGAGGAAACTGCATACCCTGATCGTGAGCGCACTGCTAATTTCCGGCGTCGAATCGGTCCACGCGCAATGCCAGGTGACCGGCGCCACTCCCGGCGGCGGGCAGATCGTGGAATGTGCTGGCCCGAATCCCAATGCGGTAGTGCTTAGCGGTTTCAACGATCAGGTTACAATTTTCCCCGGCGCCGATATCGGCTCGCCCACAACCGACGACGACATGATTCAGCTCGAGGCGGGGGATGACAACGTCCTCGTGCTTGGCGGTTCCATTCGGGCGGACCCCGACAAGACGACGGATTGCATCGAAACGGGCCCGTCTGGAGTTGATACGATCGTCATCGAAGACGGTTTCTTCCACTGCGAGGAGGTCGTCACTGTCGAGCCACAGCCGTACGGATCCTTGATCCTGACCATCAACGGGGGAATTTTGATGGCGGGAGAAGAAGTCGTTAGCACCGGCGGCGATCAGGACCAGCAGATCCTGGTCACCGCAGGCAGCTTGATCGCCGCTGAAGGCGTAATCCAAACTCACGGTGGCGACGATCGCATCACGGTCACTGGTGGGTCGCTCGTTCAAACGACCGACGACGATGAGACCATCGCGACCGGCCCCGGCAACGACCGGATCTCCTTACGAACCGCCCTGATCGATGGCTCCGCCGCGGAGGCAGGGGTCGCGGTCGAGGGGGCCGAAGGCGACGATACCGTGATCCTGGGAACGGGAGCCGACGTCCGGGGTCTGATACACGGCGACGATGTGCGCGGCTCTACGGGCCAGGACACCCTCATTTTCAACATCGCAGTCGAAAGCACCCCGATCGAAGGACTGTGCGACGAGATCCTGGCGCAAGGCTCCGAAGGTCAGGTCACCATCGACGGTCTCGACTACGAATGGACCTCCTTCGAAACGGTCTTGTGCAACCTCAGGGCTGCCGCCACCCCGGCACCGTCGATGGGCGCCGCCGGCCTCGCCGGATTGTTACTGGCAATGCTCGCCGTCGCGACGCTAGCTTTCCGTCGCGCCACCCTTGATCGATAGAACACGCTTCACCACAGAGGCGCAGCGATTGCTGGCATCGTTACATGCTCGCGAGGCGCACGGGAGAGTGTGGCCGGCTTAGTAGCCTCTGTGTCTCCGTGCCTCTGTGGTGAAGAATCCTAGTTAGCGATCGACCGACCTCAGGATACGTACCAAACGCTCGGCGCCGGCGCCGAGCTCGGCGACCGGGATGCGTTCGTCGACGCCGTGCATTCGGCGCGTCTCTTCGTCGGTCACGACGATCGGAACGAAACCGTAGACGGTGATGCCCTTGGCGCGGAAGTAGTGGCTGTCGGTAAAGCCGCGCAGGACGTTGGGGACGACCGCGGCACCGTCGGCGGCCGCCACCTCGGCGATTGCGCGGTAGAGGTCTGTGTCGGTCGGGGACGACGACGGCGGCAGATCGAGGAGGACCTCGATCTCGATCGAGTCGTCGTCGATGATCGACCTCAGCTTGGGTAGGAAGTCCTCCGGGGTCTCGTCGGGTAGCAAACGGCAGTCGAGCTCGGCCGACGCTTGCGGCGGGACGACGTTGGTCTTGTCGCTCCCTTGGAGAGCTGTGATCGAGATCGTCGATTGCACCAGAGCGGCGTCTTCGGGACGAGCGAGAAACTCTTTGCGAAACTCGTCGTCCTCGAGCGACTTGGCGAGGTTGGCGTATCGGGTCCCGAGCTCGTCGGCTTGGCGCGCGGCGAGCGCCTTGAAGTAGGCGTCGACCTCGGGCACGACGCGGATCTCGCGCTCGCGGCTACGAACCTTCTCGAGTGCGCGTACCAATCTCTCGACCGCGGATATTCCGCGCGGTGTCGATCCGTGCCCGGGAGGCCCGGAGGCCGTCAGTTTCAGCCAGTAGGGCGTCTTCTCGACCACGCCGACTTCGTAGACGACGTTGCCGTCGGCCGAGCGGCGGCCCTCGCCGCCTTCGTTGAGGACGAACTCCACATCGCGCAGGAGCTCGAGCTTGTTGTCGACAAACCACCCGGCACCGAGCGCGCCGCCCTTCTCCTCGTCGGCGGTTCCGAGAAAGAGCAAATCGCGCGGAAGCTTCTCGCCCGAGCGAGCGATCGCGATCATCGCCATCGCTTCGACCACCGCCATCCCCTTGCAGTCGATGGCGCCGCGGCCGTAGAGGAAGCCGTCGTCGATGATTCCCCCGTGAGTCGG
>JANQHZ010000646.1 GCA_028282445.1 Candidatus Binatia bacterium
GGGGTCGGCTGCGTGCTCTTTCGACTGTTTTACTCCGAATCGCCCATCTCGGCCAGCGCCTCTTTTCGGCTCAGCCGGATTTTTCCGGAGCGATCGACCTCGAGGACCTTGACCGGGACCTCGTCCCCTTCCTTGAGCTCGTCGGAGACCTTTTGGACGCGTCCGGGGCCGATCTGCGAGATGTGGAGCAACCCATCGGTGCCGGGCATGATCTCGACGAAGGCGCCGAAATCGACCACCCGGCGGACCGTCCCCTTGTAGATCTTGCCGACCTTCGCCTCGGCGGTAATCCCCTCGACGATATCCATCGCCTTTTTGAGGGATTCCCCGTCCGCCGACGCGATGCGGACCGTACCGTCGTCCTCGACGTCGATCTTCGCGCCGGTCTCCTCGACGATGCCGCGGATCACCTTGCCACCCGGTCCGATCAGGTCGCGGATCTTGTCCGGGTTGATCTTGATCGTCTCGATGCGGGGCGCGTGGATCGAGATCTCCTCGCGCTTGGTATCCATCGTCTTGGCCATCTCGCCGAGGATGTGGAGGCGGCCCTCACGAGCCTGCTCGAGGGCCTTGGTCATCACCTCGCGTGAGATTCCCTCGATCTTGATGTCCATCTGGAGAGCGGTGACTCCGTCGGCGGTGCCGGCGACCTTGAAGTCCATGTCGCCCAGGTGATCCTCGTCACCGAGGATATCCGACAAGACGGTGATCTCGTCGCCCTCGTCGATCAGCCCCATCGCGATGCCCGCGACCGGCGCCTTGAGCGGAACACCGGCATCCAGCATCGACAAGCTGCCACCGCACACCGAGGCCATCGACGACGAACCGTTCGATTCGAGAATCTCAGAGACGATCCGAATCGTGTACGGAAAATCGTCCGCTTCCGGCAGCACCTGCTTGAGCGCGCGCTCAGCCAGCGCTCCATGACCGATCTCGCGCCGTCCCGGACCGCGCAGAAACTTGACCTCACCGACGCTGTACGGCGGGAAGTTGTAGTGCAGCATGAAACTGCGGAAATGCTCCCCGACCAGCGCGTCGACGCGTTGCTCGTCCTGACCGGTGCCGAGGGTCGCCACCGCCAGGGCCTGCGTCTCGCCGCGGGTAAAAACCGCCGAACCGTGCGTGCGCGGTAGGACGGAAACTTCACACGTGATGTCCCGAACGTCCTCCGGACCGCGTCCGTCGAGGCGCTTTTTCTTCTTCGAGATCATCTCGCGCACGACCTTCTTCTTGAGTCCGTCGAAGGCCGAGCGAACTTCGCCGTCGCGGTCGGCGTAGTCGTCGCCCAGGGCCGACTTCATCTCGGCCTCCGCTTCGCGAATCGCCGCGTATCGGTCGAGCTTCTCCTTGACCCCCAGCGCGGCCTTGAGCGGCTTGCTTCCGGCCTTCTCGACCGCCTTGACCAGCTTGGCGTCGGTTTCGGGAGGAACGACTTGGCGCTTCTCCTTGCCCGCCTTCTTGCGAAGCTCGTCCTGCATGTCGAGCAGCGGCTGCATCGCGTCTTGGGCACCGAAGAGTGCCTCAAGCATGACGTCCTCGGGCAGGATCTTGGCTCCGCCTTCAACCATCACCAGCCCGTCGCGCGAGCCGGCGACGATCAGGTTGAGGTCGCCTTCGGGGTCGCTCTGCTTGGGGTTGACCACCAGCTTGCCGGCGGCACGACCCATCCGAACGCCCGCAATCGGCCCGAGAAAGGGCAGATCGGAAACATGCAGCGCCGCCGACGCAGCCAGCATCGCGACCATATCCGCGTCGTTCTCCTTGTCGACGGACAGAACGGTCGCAACCACCTGGGTCTCGC
>JANQHZ010000670.1 GCA_028282445.1 Candidatus Binatia bacterium
GCGACGTCGCGTTCCGACACCGCGCCGAATTCGAAGCGGGTCTCGGCGATCTCCAGACTCTTGGCCTGCGCGTCGCGGTTCGAGTGTGCGACCGCCAGCCGCTCCTCGGAAATACGCAACTCGAGATAAGTGGTCGCGACCTGACCCAACAGGCTCACCAGGACATCGTCATAGTCGTAGACCGAGCCAATGAGATTGGCGTCGGAAGCTTCGATCGAGCGACGGAACTTACCCCAGAGGTCGACTTCCCACGCGGCCTCGAGGGCGCTCACCGAAAACTCGTCGAAGCTGGAATCGAAACCCGGAGGTGTATTGGCAGCTCGCTCGCTGACGCTGCTGCGCGTGTATGCGCCGACAGCCTGCTGGCTCTGCGGAAAGAGCGACCCAATCGCGATACCGCGCTGCGCCTGCGCCTCGAGCACCCGCAACCCAGCGACCTCGAGGGGAAGGTTCTGCCCGTACGCGAGCTCGATGAGCTCGTCGAGCACCGGATCGCCGAACACCTGCCACCACTCACTGAGGTCGGTCTCGCGGTCGCCGACCCGATACTCCTCCTCGATCCAATCGTCGGAGACCTCGACTTCGGGCGTACGATAGTCCGGCCCGACCATCATGCACCCCGGCAGGCTGAGCACACAGGCTGCCGCCACCCACAGGGTTAGGAAGGCATGACGATTCACGACTCCTCCACGGCCGGGGCTTCCGGCTCCTCATCGTCCGCCGATCTGCGACCGGAGCCGCGTTCGCTCAGCGACTGCATCACGACGAAGAAGACCGGCGTAAAGAACAACGACATCAAAGTCGCCGCCGCCATTCCGCCGACGACCGCGGTCCCGATCGCCTGGCGACTCGCCGCCCCGGCACCCGCCGCAACCACCAACGGCATGAACCCGGCGATCGAGGAGATGGCCGTCATCAGGATGGGTCGAAAGCGCATTCGCGCCGCGTTGATCGCGGCCTCGACGATCGTATCGCCCTTGGCGCGCTGCTCGCGGGCGAACTCGACGATCAGGATCGCGTTCTTACTGGCCAATCCGATCAACAACACCAGCCCAATCTGGGTGTAGACGTTGTTGTCGAACCCCCGCAGCAACAAGGCTGCGATCGTTCCCGACAAGGCCAGCGGCACGACCATGATCACCGCCGCCGGACTCGACCAACTCTCGTACTGCGCCGACAACACCAGAAACACGAGCAGGATCGCCAAGCCGAAAACCAGGATCGCTTCCGACCCGACCTTCTTCTCTTGAAAGGAAATCCCACTCCACTCGAAGCCCATCGACGACGGAAGCGACGCATGGGCCATCTGCTCCATCAGATTGAGCGCGTCGCCCGAGCTGAACCCCGGCGCCGGCTCGCCGGTGATCGTCGCCGCTGGATACAGATTGTACCGCACCACCGTCTGCGGCCCGAGCGTGCGAGTGACGTCTACCAGCGTGCCGACCGGGATCATGTTGCCGGCGTCGTCGCGGACCTCGAGGCGCCGGATATCCTCGGCCTCGACACGGTACTTCTGGTCGGCTTGCGCCTTCACCTGCCAGGTGCGGCCGAAGCGGTTGAAGTCGTTCACATAGGCCGATCCGAGATAGACTTGCAGGGTTCCGAATACCTCGTTGAGCGACACGCCGAGGTCCTTCGCCTTGATCCGGTCGACCTCTGCGAAGAGCTGCGGAACGTTGGCGCGGAACGTCGTATTGACCTTGGTCAGGCCCGATTGAGCATTGCCGTCGTCGACCAGCTCGCGACTGACCTTTTCCAGGACCCCGAGCCCGACCCCGCCGCGATCCTGCAAACGCATCTCGAAGCCACCGGCGACCCCGAGCCCGGTAATCGGCGGCGGCGGAAAGGCGAAAGCGATCGCCTCTTGGATTCCCGACAGCTCTCGTTGTAACCGACCGAGAATCGCGTTCTGCGACACGTCTTGCGTGGTGCGATCTTCCCACGGCTCCATGACTACGAAGATCGTCGCAGCGTTCGACGCGCTGGTACCATCGAGAATCGAGTACCCGGTGAGGCTCACCCACTTTGCCACCCCGGGCGACTGCGACAGAATCCCGTCGATTCTCTCGATGACGTTCTCGGTGCGCTCGAGCGAGGCCGCGTCCGGCAATTGGACGTTGACCATCAGATAGCCCTGGTCTTCGATCGGCAGGAATCCGGTCGGCACCTTGCCGAACTGCCACCCACTGACGCCGGCAATCGCCAAGGCCATCAGCATCATGACCAAGGTACGCCGGACGAAGGCCGACGCGGTAGCACCGTAGGCGTTCTCGATCCGGCCGAAAACACTGTCGAAGCCCCGGAAAAAGGCGTTCTTCTCCTTCTTCGGCGGCCGTAGGATCAGCGCCGACAGCGCAGGACTCATGGTGAGCGCGTTGACCGAGCTGAAGATCGTCGACACCGCGATGGTGAGCGCGAACTGGCGATTCATTTCGCCGGTGATGCCCGGTAGGAACGCGGCCGGAACGAATACGGCGAGGAGCACCAAGGTGGTCGCGACGACCGGGCCGGAAACTTCCATCATCGCTTCGATCGCGGCTTCCCGAGATCCGAGCCCCGCCTCCATCTTGGTGACGGTCGCTTCGACGACGACGATCGCGTCGTCCACCACCACTCCGATCGCAAGCACCAAGCCGAACAGCGTCAGCAGATTGAGCGAAAAGCCCATCAAGCCCATCACCGCGAAGGTGCCGATCAACGAAACCGGAATCGCCACCCCGGGAATGACCGTGGCACGCCAGTCCTGCAAAAACACGAAGAGCACCAGGAAGACGAGTCCAGCCGCCTGGAACAAGGTGATGTAGACTTCTTCGATCGACTTCTCGACGAAAATCGTCGTGTCGTAGGGAACGTCGTACTCGAGCCCTTCGGGAAAGCGTTCCGACAGCTCGTCCATCTTCGCCCGCACCGCGGTGGCGACGTCGAGCGCGTTGGCGCCCGGCAGCTGGTAGATCGCAACGCTAGCCGAGGTGCGCCCGCTCAGCCCCGACTTGATGTTGTACACCTTGCCGCCGAGCTCGATCCGGGCGATATCCTCGAGTCGTGTGATCCGTCCGTCGGATCCGGTCTTGACGATGATCTTTTCGAACTGCGCCACGTCGGTCAGTCGTCCGAGCACGTTGATCGGAAACTGGAAGCTCTGCCCCATCGGTGCCGGCGGCTCGCCGATCTGACCGGCCGCCACCTGGACGTTCTGCTCGCGGATCGCGTCGAGGACATCCGAGGTCGCCAGACGACGTGACTTCATGAGCAGCGGATCCAGCCAGATGCGCATGCTGTAGTCGCTCTGCGGGAAGATCATGACCTCGCCAACACCCGGCACTCGAGCAAGCACGTCGCGCAGCTGCAGGGTCGCGTAGTTGCTCAGATAGAGATCGTCGAAGCGGCCGTCCTGTGAGAAGATCGAAGCAATCAAGATGATGCTGGTCGATTTCTTCTTGGTGTTGACGCCCTGGCGTTTGACCTCTTCCGGGAGGTTGGGCTCGGCCAACTTGACTCGGTTCTGAACC
>JANQHZ010000758.1 GCA_028282445.1 Candidatus Binatia bacterium
GACGCGACTGAGGGCGGAGTCGCGCAGGTTCGTAATGTCCTCGCCGTCGACCAGGATTTCGCCCGAGATCGGCCCGATGAGTCCGCCGATCAGCCGCAAGATGGTGCTCTTGCCGGAGCCGCTGCCGCCCAGGATGACCGAGATCTGCCCGCGTGGGAACGAGCAGCTGAGGTCGGTGAATACCGGCCGCTCGCCGAACGCCATCGTCACTCGGTCGAGTCGCAGGTGGTCTTCGTCGGCGTCGGACATGAGCAGGGAGGTAGCTTAGCGAAGGGGACTGGGTTGTCGAGCGAGGGGCCCTCCGCGACGGTCGAGGGCGGACGGGGGTCAGTCGCCGACGCCGAGCTGCCGTTCCAGCTCGCCGAGTCGTCGCTCGAGCTCGTTCACTCTCTCGGTGAGGGTCGCGATTTCGCGCTGCTCGGCAGCGCTCGGAGTGGCAACGGCGGTCGGCGATGCGGCTTCCGGCCGTGCAGGCTCCGCCGTCGGTGCGTTGAGCGGATGGGCGTCGGGGCAGAGAAGTTGGGCGTAACGCTCTGCGCGACCGCCGGGCTCGGGCGGTAGTCGTCGGCAAAGTCGGTTCTCGCTCAGCGTCTGGATCACCTGTTGGACGACGTCGAGAGATTCGAGTGGGGCCATCCTGCGGGCGCGGGTGCGGAGCTCCCCGACCGTTTGCGGGCCTCGCAACAACAGCTCCGCCAGCACCGCGAGGCAGGCTGAGTTGAGCCCTAGCTTGGCGCCCGCGCTGTGTGCGAACTTCTCCACCCGGCTGTGCCCGGGGAAGACGCGCTTGGCGAGCCCTCGGTCGACGAGCCGTTCGAAGGCGTCGAGCACGTCGTCCTCTTCCAGGGCGAGCACCGGAAGGCGGTTCGACTTCTGGTTGGCGGCGTTCACGCCGGCATTCAGCGAAAGCGGGTAGCTTTCCGGCGTCGTCATCGCTTTCTCGAGCAGCACGCCGAGCATGCGCGCTTCGAGCTCGGTAATCGTTTCGATCGTCACGACGGCGGAATCACGAAGGTCGTTCGCGACGTTCGATCTCGCGTTCGGCCGCCTTGTCGCGCAGAGGTCGTCCCTTGTCCGGGGTGGGATCTTTGACCAGGCCGTAGATCTGGCGGCCCTCGTGATCTTCGGGGAGATACTCGGTAATCGGCAAGCCCTCTTCGTTAACGAACAGCAGGCAGTGGCAATACTTGTAGATCTGCATGTCGTCACACGCGCAGATCCAAGTCCGGTGCTTCACCTCCTCCTCTTTGTCCGGATAGAAGCGGCATGGGCAGAGCGGCCGACCGACGGTCTCTTTGTTGTGGGCGAGTCCCTTGACGACGGCCTCGGTCACGCCTTCACCGGGATGGGTCGTAGTGCCCGACTTCGCGCAGTAGCTGGCGACGAACTTCCTCATCTTCTCCATCGTCTTCTCGTCTGGATCTGGCGTCGACATCGGCTCTCTCTCCCGTCTCGCTTCTTTGTTTGCACGGGTGTGGTTACCCGCTTGATCGTCGGATCAATCGCCCGCAAGGTGCGCGGAGTCGCAAATGATACTGGCCCCGCGCGGGCGACGCAAAGGTGACCGAAGAGGGGACGAGGGTGCGATGAAAACGGATGAGACGATGCCGGGAGACGGATTGCGATTGCTGGTGGTCGACGCCTTCGCAGACGCGGCGTTTTCCGGCAACCCGGCTGCGATCTGTTTCCTCGACCGATCGCGCGGAGACGACTGGCTGCAGGCGGTCGCCGCGGAGATGAATCTGTCGGAGACAGCCTTCTTGGTCCGCAGTGGAGACCATTTTGGCCTGCGCTGGTTCACCCCGACGGTCGAGGTGCCGTTGTGCGGCCATGCGACCCTGGCTGCAGCCCACGCGATCTGGCAGGCGGAGGAGGCCCACGGGCCGATCCGCTTCGACACCCGCAGCGGAGAGCTGCAGGCCGAGCGCGACGGCGACTGGATCAGGCTCGACTTCCCGAGCCGAAAGCCGGAGCCTGC
>JANQHZ010000782.1 GCA_028282445.1 Candidatus Binatia bacterium
TGCCGTGCCGATCTCGGCGAGCGTCGACCTCGACAACGGATTCCTGAGCGCCGACTCGATCATTGCAGCCGTCCCGGTATCGCTTCTTGGCGACGCAACGCAGGCAGCCCTAGCATTCTATGCGCTGTCTTCCGATGGCTCCGAAGACGCGTTGTTCACCGTCGACGGGACGGCGGACGGCGCCGACATCCTCTTCCCCTTCCTCCAGGCCGCACCTGCGCCCGCCCTGTCGCCGACCACCACCGTGCTGGCCATCCTGGTGCTCGCTGTACTCGCATTCGCGCAGTGGAAGCGCGGTCACTGGGGGGCCCTCTCCGCACTCGTCATCGCCGCATCCAGCGGCGCGGCCGTCGTGGCCTACGCTGTGTTCGGAGCACCTGTAGCGGTCGACGACCCGGCCGACTCTACCTCATTCAACCTCCAGGCCGAGATCGTGGCGGGATATGCGATGGAAGGAGCGGCGGACCTCGGTCTTCGTGTCGACATTCTCGACCTCGAGGAACCGACCGCGACCGCCACTTCCACCGCAACCGCGACGCCGACGGCTACCGAAACGCCGACCAGCACCCAAACCGCCACCCCGACTGATACGCCGAGCGTGACGCCAACGGCAACACCCACCGAAACTCCGACCATCACCCCCACCTACACACCGAGCAGCACTCCGACCGACACACCGACGGCAACCTCAACCAGCACGGCGACCGCCACCCCAACGGCGACGCAGCCGCCGACCGAGACACCGACAGTAACCCCGGCAGACACAGCGACGCCGACTGAGACCGCGACCGCGACCGTCACGGATACGGCGACCGCGACAGCGACCATCACGGATACCGCAACGCCGACCGCGACGGCGACCGCGACCAACACGCTTGCACCCCCGGCTCCCGAATCTTCTACCGTATCCGTCGTCTGCAGCAACAATATCACCTCTGCCCAGAGCCCTCTCCCGTTTACGCTCGACGTCATCCCAACGACCGCAATCTTGGCCGGACAGGAGTTTACCGTCGAGTTCGACGGCGTCGCCGTGTTCGCCGAGCCCTTCCTTGACCAGGCCCAGGACGTCGTTCCGAGCGGGGTCCGGCTCGTCGAGCTCAACGACGTCGTCGCCACTGTCCAGGTTCGTTCGGGCGCAACCGGGATGGACGTTCCACTGCAACTCGACGCCTCCGCTGTGACCCCGGGCGCGGTGCGGCTGTGCAACCTACCCGCCGGCACGATCTGCACGATGGACTCCGACTGCGCTGGGGGCTCGTGCGGGCCGACTGTGACGGCCGCCGCTCTTCCGACCAGTGACGACTGTTCACCCGGCGGCACATGCGACCTGCTCGGGAAAACAGGGAACTTCAGCCAGTGCGCCAACAACGGGTTCTGCATCACCGGAGATCTCTCCTTGCCGCTGCAGCGCAGCGCCCCCACGACGTACACGGCGGAGTCTTCCGGAAACGTCCTCTTCGGCTGGGCCGACACCGGCGTACCAGACCTCGTCCTGTGCCCGGCAAATGCGCCGAAGTGCACGGAATCGTTCATGCCAGACGGTTCCTACGACCTCCCGCAGGCGGTGTTCGCAAACCCCGCGGCGCCAATCGGCATCCGCGTCAACGCCACGGGACTTTTCGTAGCCCTGCAGTGTTCAATGGGCTCTCAGGGAGGAATTTGTGCCTCCGGAGAAGCCTGTCTCGACAACAGCGACTGCAGCACCAATCCGTGCACGATCACGGCCGAGGTGGCGGTCCCGAGCCGGGACTCCAGCCTGATCTCCTTCCCGATCCTCGTCCCCACCTCGACGCCGACCGCAACGGCGACAGTCACCGAAACACCGACGATTACCGAAACACCTACCATCACCGAAACGCCGACGATCACGGCAACCCCGACGATTACCGCGACGGCGACCGACACCCCGACCGCCACCGCAACCGCAACCGCGACCGATACGCCTCGGATCTCACAAGCGGTCTCGGTCGGGTGTACGAACTCAGTCACCAACGCGCAGCAAATCTTCCCCTTCCAACTCTCCGTGTTTTACGACGGTGATGTCGTCGAGGGCGACCCCTTCGACGTTCGCTTCGGCGGCTCGGTCATCTTCCCCGAGTTCTTTCTCGACGCGGCGCAGGGCGTCGTCCCCGGCGGGGTCATGACCGCCGAATTGGTCGACGTCGTGAGTACGGTGCAGATCCGTTCCGGGCTGATGAGCGGGCCGATGACCGACCCCGTACCCGTACCCCTCTCGCCCGACACCGACAGGATCACCCCCGGTAGCGTCCGACTCTGCAACTTCCCGCCGGACCAGGTCTGCACACAGAACTCCGAATGCCTGGGAGGACTCTGCCAGGCGGCGATCACGCTCGTCGAGCTGCCGACCAGCGATGCGTGCGGGACCGGTGAGTTGTGCGAGTCCCTCGGGAAGACCGGAACGCTAAGCCAATGCGACTTGAACGGATTCTGCGTCACGGGAGACCTGACGATTCCGCTGCGCGGTAGCGCCGTGCAGAGCTACACCGTCGACGGCTCCGCAAGTCAGGTACTGATCGGCTGGGCGGACATGAACGTCCCCGGGCTTGTCCAGTGCCCCGCACCAAACCCGAGGTGCAACGAATCCTTCATGCCCGACGGTTCCTACGATCTCCCCGCTGCCGTTTTCGCGAACCCAACCGGCCCGATCGGACTACGCGTCAATGCACGTGGACTATTCGTACCGATCCAATGCGCCATGGCGGTCCAGGGTGGCATCTGCGCGTCCAGCGAGGCGTGCCTGGTCAATGGCGACTGCGCCACCGCGCCATGCACGATCACCACGGACGTCGTCGTACCTGCGCCGAACTCGGCACTGATCTCGATCCCCATCGTCAGCCCAACGCCGACACCAGGACCGTAGCTGCGACGCCGGCTCGTTCACCAGGCGAGCCGCAATGCGTCGCGTCCGGGACACTACGACTCGTAGTGATCACGAGCGCGCACGTTCCCGTACGGTCGTACGTCTCGCACTCGTAGCTCGGATGGAGCCGTTGCGAAGCCGCTGGTCACTCCGGCTGGTTTGAATGTCCCGATCGTCTGGCGCCGAAGATGCGATCCAGCAGGAGCCCGACGCAAAGCAGCACCAGGAATGGGACCACGCGAATGCCGACCCCCCAGAGTTGGGGCACCGTGGGCATCGTGTGCGTCCTTTCGAGCGCCGCCCATTTGTGTTGCCCGCCTTCTTCCCAGTTTGATTCGAGCATGATCTCCAGAAAATCGCGGCGGCTGCGGTAGCGAGCCAAGGCGATGCGTTCCCAATCCGTGCGCTCGAAATCCCCTTCGCCGGCGATGGTCAGAATCGGGTCGACCACGATCACCGGATGACAGGCGCGCACGAGAAGCTTGGGAAGCACGTCTGCAAGGTAGAGTCGCTCGACCTCCCGCGGCGACCGGTCGACCTCTCGGCCATCTCGATACTCGGTCCGCTCCCGGTACTTGTTCAGATTCACCATCACGAACTGCTTGCCGTCGTCGCTCGAAGCGAACTTCCGGAAGCGTTCCTCGGCCTCGGGTCCGGCCAGCTCGCGCGCGCGCGCGGCGTAGTGCTCGACTTCGTCCGCCGAAAGAGGACTACCGTTCCCCCCGTACCAGACGTGGAAGGCCGCGTAGAGCAGGAAGATCACGACCCAACGAATGCGTGATCCGGTCACCCTTCGTTCCCTCCTTCCGCATCTTCGACCACCCGCCAGCTTGGAAGGTGTCGGGTCGAGCTCCGCGCGCCTCGCGTCAGAGGGGTTCTTCCGCCGGGCCCACGTTTTGGAACCGCCGGTAGATCATGCGCACGCCGGGGGCCACCTTCAACACCCATGCAACGAAGGTGATGCCGACGAGCCAGCCAGGCAACAAGGCGCCGGCCGCGATCCACGCCGCCACGAACAGACCGAGCCGGATCAACGCGTTCCGCTGTCGTCGCGGGACCGTATCGTGGCCGGGGCGCTGGTCGAAGAACACCGGGCCGAGGAACCATCCGTTGGCCAACACCAGCATGATGAACAGTGGAAAAGGTACAGGG
>JANQHZ010000850.1 GCA_028282445.1 Candidatus Binatia bacterium
GCTCTGGCCTGGGCGGCGATGACCCGTGAGACCTTGTCCGGCAAGCGCATGACGCCGCCGAACGGTCTGACCATGGACGAGGCGATGCGAGCGATCACCATCGACGCCGCGCATCACCTCGGCATGGAGAAGGACATCGGCACGATCGAGGCCGGCAAGCTGGCGGACTTCACCGTGTTGGACCGAGACCCGTACGAGGTCGGCGCCGACGGTCTGCGCTCGCTCGAGGTCTGGGGGGTCGTCTTCGAAGGGCGCAAGGTGCAGTCCTCCGCTCGTGAGTGACACGCGGTCGGCAGCTCGTCATCTGCGGGCGATGAGTCGGCAGGTGACCCTGGCAATGTCTCAGGAGCGCTCGGGACGATGTGCCGATACGAAGACTCGACGGCTATCGTGGAGCTCGTTTGGGCGGAGCGTTGCCCAGGCGGCGACTCCGTCTGCCATTTGGGCTCCCAACTCCCGCTCGAGCGCGTCTCGCTTGTCCAGGATCCCTGCGAACACCGCGCGCATACGCGCTTCCCAGTCGGGAGTCGCTTCGTAGACGTCTACCTCGAACCCGGCGGACTCGAGGGGCGCGCGATAATCGAGAACGGGTCCCGCATTCAGAGCGTTGCTTCGCGATCGCAACTCGAAGCTGGTGAAGGCGAGCCGGCACTTGGGTTTGCCGATGCGAGCGATCTCGCCGAACAATACATCGCGGTCTTCGGCGTAGAAGAGGGCGTCCGTGCTCATCACGGCGTCGGCGAAGCCGTCGGCAAGGCCGGTGTCGTCGAAAGGCGCTGCTTCGAAGGCAGAGCCAGCACGGATGCCAGGCAGGTGTCGATTTCGCGCGATCTCGACGGCTCCGGGGGACACGTCGATTCCGGTGAGTCGGACACCGACTGCTCGCGCCACATGCACGCCGGGGCCGCCGGCCCCACAGGCCAGGTCGACCAGACGATCGTCGGGCGCCAGATCGAGGCTGGCGAGAATTCGGTCCAGATCCGTTTGGGTTACGAAGCTCAGCGGATCGGCATCGGCTGGATAGTCCGCGCCGTAGGCGGCCTGCCAGATCTCGCGCAGCGTCGGGCTTGCGGCCTGGGCCGCGAACATCGCTCCGTATCCGTCCATCGATACCCCCCGCGGGCTCCCTGGTTCAGGTGTCCCTTGATCGCTTCGCGCGACTCAGTCGAGATCGGTACTCAGCGCGCTCGGCCGTTGCGGCGCTTGGGGCCGCGCGGGCGGCGTTTGCGCAGGCGGTTGGCGAGCGACTGGCGCTTTTCGGTGATCTCGATCATCACGTCCTGGCAGTGGGCGTGGTTGCGCGACCAGTGGCGCTGGTAGGTGCCGTCGGTGTGCATCCACCAGCCGTCGCCCTCGGCGCGGAGCTGGATGTCGATGGCGGTGCGCAGCAGTGCTTGCAGCGTCTCGTCCTCGATTGGCACGACGATCTCGACCCGGCTCTCGAGGTTGCGCTTCATCGCGTCGGCCGAACCGAGCAAATACTCCTCTTCGCCCGCGTTGCGAAAATAGTAGACGCGGGCGTGCTCGAGAAAGCGACCGACGTTGCTCACGACGCGCACGCTCTCCGACAAGCCGGGGATGCCCGGGCGCAGGCGGCAGGTGTCGCGCACCAGCAGGTCGATGCGGACGCCGGCCTGGGCGGCCTTGTAGAGAGCGCGTGTGATATCGCCGTCTTCGAGGGCGTTCATCTTGAACTGAATCAGTCCGGTCTTGCCGTCACGCTGGTGATCGATCTCGCGTTGGATCTTCGACAGCAGGGCCTTCTTCAGGAAGGTCGGTGCCGGAATGAGCTTGCGGTAGGTTCGCTTGGGGCGAAACCCGGTCGACAGGTAGTTGAACAGCTCGGTCAGGTCGGCGCCGATCTCGGGGTCGGAAGTGAGCAGCCCGATGTCGGAGTAAATGCGCGCCGTGCCGGCGTGGTAGTTGCCGGTGCCGATGTGGGCGTAGCGTCGTAGGCCGTCGTAGTCCTGGCGAACGACCAAGATGACCTTACCGTGGGTCTTGAGGCCGACGACGCCGTAGGTGACGTGGATGCCGG
>JANQHZ010000861.1 GCA_028282445.1 Candidatus Binatia bacterium
CGCCGTGACGGTTCCACCTTCGGGGCCGTGATTGCTCCACAACTCCTGTGCAACGCTCGTCGATGCCAGAACCAGTGCGATCACCGCCGCGCTTACCGAGTTTGCAACACCCATCTCCACCTCCAGGGATGTCTGTATATCGTCGATTTGCTGCGAGCCATAACCGGCGATTGGCTCCGGGCGCGCTCGATCGACAACAGGCGGCGGAGGGTCAAGCTCGGCTGTCGTCTCCGATCCGCTAGGGGCTTGCGCGCCGCATTCAGCCGCGCGCCCGCTCGAGGATCCCGACGGTGGGCTCCGCACGGTTCATGCAGTAGAAGTGAATGCCGGGGACCCCGGCTTCGAGGAGTGTGCGTACCTGACCGCTCAAGTACTCGGTCGCGACCTCCGCCTGATCTTCCACACTTAGTCCGCGGAGTGCGCCGGTCAGATCTGCCGGCATCGAAATACACGAGCGGCCCCCCAACAAGTGCTCGACCTGGTCGAGTCGTTCGAACGCCAGGATTCCCGGAACGATCGGCACTTGGATTCCGGCCGCGCGGGCCTTGGCGACAAAGTTGAAGTGAAGGTCTGCGTCGAAGATTGCCTGCTCGATGACGTAGTCGGCGCCGGCTTCGATTTCCTTCTTGAGAGATCGGAGTTGGCGATCCATACCAGTTTCGGAGTCCCCGGTGCTGGCGCAGTCGTCCGGGTGCACTTCGGGAAAACCCGCGATGCCGACGCCGAAGTTGGTCTCGATTCCGTTCCGGGCGTAGTCGCCGCTCCCATCGAGCCACCTGCCCCGGTTCATATGTGCAATCTGCTCGACCAGATCCCATGGGTGTCGCTGGCCCCGCTCCGAGGGGCCCGAGTCGATCCGATCCGGTGGTGAGCCGCCGCCCATGACGAAGACGTTGTGCAGCGCGTCCCGATGCATGTCGCACAAGAGACTCTCGAGATCCCGCCGGCTCATTCCTCGAATGCTCAGGGGAGCGACGGTTGGAATCTCGAATCGCTCGCGGATGACGCGGCAAAGCGAGACGGTATCGCCGCGCGAACGGCCTGTCGCCCCCGCGTTCGCGGCGATTACTCGGATCCCGCACGCCGACAGTTTTTCGACAGCTGCCAAAACCGGCTCGGTCGCACTGTGGTTGGGGATTGGACATGTCTCCGCTGACAACACAGGCCAGTTCTTTGGAGCCTTGTAGAGGTGGGCGACGTCCATCGGCGCAGACACTACCCATTGCCTGGCCCTGATGGCAACGGAGACTGCGCGGCCGCGGCACGATGGAAGGCGATCATTCGTCCGCGAGCCGGGACGAATGCGTTGCGAGCTTGGCCGGCGCCTGGCTCTTGTGCCCCGCCGGAGCCGCGTCCGGCCGCGACCGTGTGGTTCCAATGCAAGCGCCGAGTAGCGGACGTCGGGAACGGTGCGTCCGACGTTCGCCACTCGGCGGCGAATTTATCGGCCGCGCTCCGGCGTTGGTGTCGGCGGCGGTGGTAGGATTGGGTAGTGGTAGCCGATGTCGAGCGCGTCGTCGTCGAGAGCTTCGTCTTCGTCGGTCGTGCGTGTCGCGAGATCCTCGCGGATGTCGGTGTCGGTCGCCGCATCGGCGGCGTTGCGCGCCGGGCTGCTGCGATCGAGGCGATAGTTCGCGAAGGCGAGGAACAGTGGATTCGCGTCGATGTCGCTCGGCCTAGCGAGTTGCGACGTCGACAGAGGTCGATACTCGTGCGGGAATACGAGGTTATGGGACAGCGTCGCGGTTTCGGCTGATGCGGCGTTGAGGTCGATCGAGATGTCGCCGCTAAAGCTCACGATGTTGTTCTGAATGAAGGAATTCTCGGCCGCGACCGAACCCGACCCGATGCGAATTCCCCGCACTCCGTTCTCTGCGATGGTGTTGTTGATGATGCGGGTTCCGTCCGACCGGCGGATCTGAATACCGCTGCCGTCGTTGAACGAGAGCAGGTTGTTGATCAGGCTGACGTCGCTCGAGTCGTCGACCGAGATTCCGTTGCCGCTGCCGTCCAACAACTCACCGAAGCCGTCGATGAAACAGTTGCGGACGGTGACGTTGCTCGAGTTGCTGCGAACCTCGACGCCGGCGCTGCGCGCGCCGAAGATCGTGAAGCCGTCGAGGATGACGTTCGCGGCACCGGTGAATTGGACGCCGACATTGAGCGAGCCCGCATCGATCACGACGAGGCCGGGGATATCCTCGGTCGAGACTCCAGTCGGGTCGGCGATAATCCGCAGCGGCGATCCCTCCAACGCGACGGTCTGCACCAGCACTCTGCCGCCGTAGCCACCGGGGCCGACGAGGACGGTGTCGCCGCCCCTCGCTTGAGATACCGCGCGCGAGATGCTGCGAAACGCATCTTCGGGTGAGCGTCCGCCGCTGCGAGAGTCGTCTCCGGTCTCGCGAACGTAGAATGTGCGTGCGACCGGGATCGGACCGCCGTCCGTCGAGATCGCGTGGAAACCGAGGTCCAGCTCGCCCTCGTCGTCGGCTCCGGTTTGCGAGGTCGTGCGTGACTTGATCGCTTGCAGCTCGTCCAACAGGTCCTCTGGAAAAGTGTCTTCGAAGCCGGCGTCGATTGCCGGGCTGCCCGGTGAAAGCAGGTAGATGCCGCCCGGTGGGTCGACGAAGTTGGCGTTGGCGTTGACGTCGAATTCCTGTGGCAAGTCGGAAGGGTCGTAGCGGCCGGGGAACACCAGGTTCGTATCCGAGGTGAAGAGCTCGACCGACGGCTCGGTGACGAGGATGTCGGGCGATGCCTGGTTGTCCTGGATGATGTTGAAGAACAAGCTCACTTCCGACCCGGCGTTGGAGGTGCCGATGACCACCCCCTGGCCGTCGTTGTTGGCGATGGTGTTGTTGATCATGCGAACGCCGCGCGATCCGGCACCGCCGCCGGCGACGCGGACCCCGCGACGCCCGTTGGCGTAGATGAGGTTGTTGATCAGCAGGACATCGCTCGAGCTGATGATGGCGACCCCGTCTGCCTGGTCGGTCCCGTCCGAAATCTCGCAGTTGCGAATGACGATGTTCGACGAGGTACGGATGTCGACTCCCGCGTTGTTGCCGCCGCGTGCGCCGCGAATCACGAAACCGTCGATCTCGACGAACTGGCGATCGCTGAGGCGGATCATCGATCCGTTGCCGGTCGAGCGCAGGATGACCGCGCCGGGGCGTTCCTGGGTGGAGTTTCCGGTCGGGTCGGCGAGTAGTACGACCGGTTGCGACTTGCTACCGCTCGGGATTTCGCTCAGGCGCTCGTTGTAAGTGCCCGGACCGACGATCACCGTGCTTCCCGAACGCAGGCCCGGCAGCGCTTCGAGAGCGGCGGCGATGGTACGGAAGGCTTCGGCCGGCGATCGGCCGTCGTTGCTGTCGTCGCCCGTTTGACTACGTACGAACAGGACACTTCCCGATACCGGCGGCACGGTGGGCGTGGGTGGCGCATTGGGATCGGGCGTCGGAGTGACCGTCGCCGTCGGCAGGGTGCCGGTTCGGGTCGGGGTCGCGGCGGCGCCGTCGTCGTCGCTTCCACCACCACCGCAGGACGCCAACAGAAGAAGGGCGGTCGCGCTGAGAAGTTGGCCGAGCTTCATTGGTCTTCTAGTGCCTCCGAAAAGTGGTAGCCGAGGTCGACGGGGGGCTCGTCGGTAGCGCCGTCGGGCGTGGTAGACAGGCTGAATAGCTCCTGGAGCAGGAGAGGGTCGATACTGCCGCCGGCATCGATCGCCGGGCTGTCCGCGTTGAGATGGTAGTCGCCGCGATCCGGGTTTACGAAGAGAGCATCCTCGCCGACCGAGTTGTCGCCGAGCAGTGTCGACGGCGAGACGGTATCCTCCGGGTCGACGTTGCGACCGGTCGAGAAGATCAGGTTGAAGTCGCCGTCGTAGGTGTTCGCGGAGGCGGAGTCGGCTTCGATGTTTCGGTTCGAGTTGTCCTGGACGATGTTGTTGCGGACGGTGGTGCGACTGGATCCGCTGATCGAGATACCGCGCGCGTCGTTGTCGGCAATGGT
>JANQHZ010000879.1 GCA_028282445.1 Candidatus Binatia bacterium
TCGGCTGCAAGGGTAAGCCTGTCGTCGAAGCAGCCGAAGCTGATTTCGTGGCGATCGCCTTTCAGCTCCAGCGCAGCGGCCAGATGGACGGCGTCGAAACCTCGCAGCGCGTATCGGTCGGCGAGTCTTGCTGCACTACGGACGAGCCCGTCAGTAACCTCGACGATGGCGAAACGACCCCAGTCGTCATCCAGATTCCTCACCGTTCGTCGCCAGAGTGCTGGGGTCAATCCGCCTTCTCGCCGGTGCCGGGCGAAGGCGGCACGCGCTTCGGCGTAGGCGATGCGGCAGGTCGCGACGACCGTGGCTTCGTCTACCCAAGCGGCCACTTCGTCGGTCCCGGCCTCCTCGACGTAGAGCTTAACGAGGGCGCTGGTGTCGAGGTAGAGAATCAACGGCGGTCTTCGATTACGAGATCGGCGACGGTACGCCGGGTTCGGCGAGGTTTCACCGGGCGGTGTGAGCCGGGCTTTCCCGCCCCGAGCGTGATCACGCCGGTTTCGGCCAGTTTGGTCAGTTTCTCCAGATCCGGATCGACCTCGACGGGAACGAGCCGAGCGATCGGACGCTTCCCGCGACTACCGATCGTAATCGTCTCACCGGCGGCGACGTCGCGGAGGTAGGCACTGAGGTGGGTGCGGAAGTCGCGGACGTTGACGATCTTGTCGGAACTCATGTGGTCACGATAGAGTCCCATTTGTGACCATGTCAAGATGTGTTTTTGTCAATGGGTTTGTAAATGGAAAGGCTGGTGTTGGCTGAGACGCAAAGCAACGAAAGGGTCGCCGGCTTTTCGGGGGGGCGAGTAGGACTGGAACGCCCCCGTGCGCGCTTGGCGCTCCGACGGGCTCGGCACGCGAGCAAAGCCCGCGTGCCTCATTTTGAGGAACGCCCCCGTGCCTCCGATCCGCCAGCGGACTAAGCGGACGCGACCTCGGCGGCGGCTCGCTTTCCAGAGCGCACCGCGCCGTCGATGTACACTGCCCATTCGGGGTTCCCGAGCCCGCTCACTCCTCGAGTTTGGATTCCACTTCGCGCACGGCGGCGTGGTACCAGCCTTGGGCGTTGAGGTTGATGGATTCGTCTCGCAGTACGGCCGCGCTGTCGGCGCGTGTCGCCAGTGCCACCACGTGGTTTGGATCCACGTTCAGCGCCATGTCCGCAAGGTGTAGTGCATGCTCGTAATCCCCAGCTTCCGCGAGCTCGGCGGCGCGTCCGGCCACTGCGTCGACGCCGCCAGCCATCTCGACGATTTCCGGGTGGATCGCGGTTGGCGGAGTTGCTGTCATATTCGAGACGTTTCCATCGAACCAACCGACGTAGCCGCCATAGATTCCGCGCACGGACCAGTCGATTCGGCCGTAGAGTTCGTTCGTGTCCACTGTTTGAAGCTCAGGTGGAAGGGTGACCTCTCGCATGAGAGTGAAGACGTCCTTACCCGCGTTGATCCCGCGAACAGTCTCGTCGTGGATGTACGAGATTGCATTGCGGTAGCCGCCGACGCGTTCTTGAATAGCGACCTCGCCATAGACGGGATCGCCATGACTGGGAGCCACAACCTCGGGACGCCAGGATAGGACTGTGTCGAGCGAGGAGACGTAGTCGAGCGCTGGACGGTGCCGGGTTCCGCGCAGTGTGTACAGGTTGGGAAACGAGATGTAGAAGTTGTCACCGGGGAACGCCATGCGGAGCTCGGGAATCCACACCGATACATGATCCGGTGTTTCACCCGGGGTGTGTACGACCTGCACCGTGAGGTTCCCTAGCTGAAATTCGAAGTACCTCTCGAACTGAATGGTGCTGAGAATCGTGCCGCCGTCGTTGACGACCGGTGCATCGGGTGGGTTGAAATCCAGCGGGGGGAGGTTCAACAACCTCGAGAATTGTGCACTGTTGCGGTTGCGAAAGATCCCGTCGAGTCGCCGCTGATAGTGTGCAAATTGAACAGCCTCTTTCTGCGCCAGCACTTCGACGGTCGTGTCATCGCCACGCCACGCTTCGACACCGCCCGTGTGATCCGGGTGATTGTGGGTCAGGATGATGTATCGAAGCGGTTCGACAACGTAAGGACGCAGGGCTTGTTCGTGGGCGCCTCCAGTGAAGGAAATCGAGGTGTCGATGACGATGCTTCCTTCGTCGCTGGTGACGAGAAAGGTGTTGCTGAAGCCCCGCACCATGTAGACGCCCTCGTGGATTTGCAGGACCGGACCGTCGAGCTCGGTGATCTCGCCCGGTGACGGGATTACGTTCTCCGCTTCGGTGGTCACGGTGAACTCGGGAGGGTCGCAAATCACACCCGTGCGGTCGGCGCCTCCGCTGGCTTTGTCACTGCAGCCGTTCAATAGCGTGGCGCAGATCGCAATGACGGCGAATAGGTGGACTGGGCTCATCGGAAAACTCCCAGTCGATCCTCCCGTTCGAGGGATCTGGCCATTCGTTCCTCCTTGGTCTATTCCGGGCCTGACTAGTCCGCGCAAACTCCCATTCTGCCGATTCCGGAGTCAAGTGTTTGCTCTTGGTAAAGGGGCAGGTATCCCCGGAGGAGCTACAAAGGGGGGAGGACCCTTTCCACGCTTGGGATGGACGTTCGGGCGTGGTGTCAGGATGATGGATGCACGCCTCCTGACGTGACAGACTCTCGTAGTTTGTTGATCGCCAACGGGTCGGGAGCTTGGCTGATGTGCTGTGTCCTAGTGGAGATCTGGGCTTCGAGCGTTGCTCGCACGGAGCGCTGTAGCGCGTGCACATGAGATTGCGAGCGCCTGTCCTTTTGACGCTTGCGTTCGTGGTTGGGGTCGCCGGCGTCAACGTCGCAGCCTACATGCAAGCGAGGGCGATGACTGACTTCACGTCGAAGGGGTCGCGCACGAAACGCCCAGAGGAGCTCGACCTTTTCGAAGCGGCGCGTGCCCTGTTCGTGGGCGTCAATGTTCCAAGGCCGAGGAACACCAGGACGCCCCGCAGCCTCGGGCTACCTTTTGAAACCCATCGCTTCTCGGTGCGTGATGAGACCATCGAAGCCTGGTATGTGCCCGGCGCTCGAGAGGACCTGACGGTTCTGCTGTTCCACGGATACGCCGCAAGCAAGTCTGTCCTTCTCCCGGTGGCGAACACGCTCCACGAACTCGGCTTTCCCGCATTCCTTGTCGATTTCTATGGTTCTGGTGGGTCTTCGGGCTCCAGTACGTCGCTGGGATATCTGGAAGCGAACGACGTTGCTGCGGCGGTCGACTATGTTCAACGAACTTGGCCGAACAGTGGGATTGTACTCTACGGCTTCTCGATGGGCGGCGCTGCTATTCTTCGTGCCATCGCATCCGAGGGCGTCCAGCCGGATCGCATCATTCTCGAGGCGACTTTCGACATGCTTCTCAACACAGTGAAGAACCGCTTCGTGACGATGGGGCTTCCCCCAACGCCCCTTGCCGAAGTACTCCTGTTCTGGGGTGGTGTCCGTTGGGGATTCGACGGCTTCTCGCTCAACCCCAAAGACTACGGCCGTTCCGTTCAGTGCCCGACGCTGATGTTGCACGGCGCCAACGACCCGCGTGTTCCTCCCGAGCAGGCGAGGCTTCTGCATCGCGCAATCGAAGGCTCTCAGCTTGTTCTGTTTCCGGGTGTCCCGCACAAGCTCATCGTCACCGTCGAGCTGAATCTCTGGAAAGAGCAAGTACGACGGTTTCTCGAGCAGGGCGGAAGTGTGCGCTCTCTGGAATCTGCCAGGGCCACCCACCATAGCGCGTTGCCGATTGGCGCGAGCCTCAGTCGATTAACCCGATCGCGCCGCGCTACAGCCGCGGGTCGACGGGTTCGCTCTCGAGTGCCAGGACGCCGAACACGCACTCGTGTACGCGCCGCAGCGGCTCTTTTCTCTGGAAGCGCTCCAGAGCTTCGACGCCGAGGGCGAACTCGCGCAGCGCGAGTGACCGTTTCACGCCGAGGCCTCGCTTGCGCAAGCGATCCAGGTTTTCCGGCATGGTGTAGTCCGGTCCGTAGATGATTCGCAGGTACTCGCGACCTCGGCTCTTCAGCGCAGGTTGAACGAGACCACGTCTCCCCCTCACTGAGGTCGGTCGTCGGCACCCGCTCCGGATGCTTGTGCAGCAGGTGCCCAAGATCGGTCGCTGGTGATCCGGTATATGTGATGGTCAGCAGTATGGGGTGATCGGAGTGGCTTGCTCATCCGTCGCGCGGACCAACCGGGCGCGGCAGTGAAGCCGCGCCCGGGCTCAGTCTCGGTAGTAGTTTGCCCGCGAGCTGCCGTCAAAAGCGGCCGCTGCGCAGACAGCAACGCTTGAACCGTTTCCCGGATCCGCACGGGCAGAGATCGTTCCGCCCGAGCTTCTCTTCCAGCTCGTTCGAGCCGTGGACGACGCGTCGCCCGCGTTTGACCCGAGTCTCGGATGGGAATCCGGCTCTGCGTTTACTGGTTGTCTCGAAAGGAAGGTAGGTCTTGTATGCTCTTGCGTGGCACGGTGCACCTCCTGCCGTGATGGCGTTGAGAATGACGGTCTTTAGCGGTCGCGCGAGCCAAGTCGCAACGTTATCATTTTCACGATCGTGCGCTGAGCCGAGGAAAGCTGTCTTGGGGACGCTTGCGTCAACAACACGAGCGGGCGCGGTGGAGCCTATGGCTCCAAGAAGATTGCTTTGGTTGTTCTTTTAGGCTCAAGCAGGAGGGCCTGACGCGCCCAGGATCTTCGCCGTTTCGGTGTCGGCTCAGAGCCGCACCAAACACCCATCTGGCTGTAGTCTGCGGCGAGCGGTTCGACTAGCGGACGAAGTAGTTGCCCATGAGGATGAACATCTCGTCCTCGGTCGTCACGCCGCCACGCAGGCGGCAACCGTCACAGAGTCCGTCGCCGGCGCCCGGACTGCTGTCGCACGAAGCGTCGCGCTCGGCCTGGCCTACACCGCTACAGAGCTCGCCCACCAAACCTTCCGTGCAACCCGAAGTCGTCAAGCACGGACCGCCGAGTCCTATGTCGTTCGGCGTGCCCGGCGAGGTCGACTGTCGCTTGACCTGAGATGGGTCTGCGAAGCCGTTGTCGAACACCGAACAGTAGGTCAGAACGCGAGCGGCCGAGCTCGCATTGCGGTCCGGGAACGACATGGGAGGCTCGAAGTATTCGATGGTCGGGTCGTTGTAGACGAGGCTGGTGTAGAGCAGGTTCTCCTCACCGTCGAGGTACTCGACCGGGTCGAGAGCCTGGCGAACGTTGAGCACGAGCTCGGATACTTCCACCGCTCCGTTGTCGTTGGCGTCGCAGCCACGGCAAGAGAACAGATCCTCGATGCCAAGAGCGATGTTCACACAACGGATCAAGTCGTTCACACCGACGATTCCGTCCCCATTGCACTCACCAAACACGGCCGGCACTGCAGCGACACACGGGCTGTCGCCACAGATGTCGGGGATGTCCTCAGCCGCATCTACTGGGGCGCATGCGGCACCGTTGCGCGGGCCGCCGTCGCAAGCGAACTTGCCCAAGAATGTCCGAAAGAGTGTGCCACGTTGATGCGTATGGGAGCTGAGCTGGTAGAGTTGCGCGTTCGCCGGCAAGGTGTGGTGATTGCAGAGCTCTTGCACGTCGAAAGCCTCGACGTTCATGCTGAAGATCTGGCTGGTATTGAAGATCCCACGTGAGGGTGTCTCCCGCTCGTCTTCGGGTGCGAAGTCGAAGTTGATCCACCCCTCCAGCTTCCCGGCCTCGTCGGTGAGGTTGAAGGCGTGGGAGTTCCACACGATCAATCCTTTGAGAGGCGCCGTCGCGAATACGCCGTCCGGGTAGGTTCGAGCGATCGATGCCTCCTGGGTGCCCGGAATCCCACCGTCTCGGGCCGTGTCGAGATCGGGTGGCCCGTAGTTTCCGCAAGCGAAGGAGGTGATCGGCTCACTGGCGCAAAGCCCCACGGTTCCGCAGAAACCAAGATCCGTCGGTTCGCAGAGCTCCCCATCCTTCTCTCCACCGCGGCACTTGTAGCCACCCCAGATCGGGTCGTCATAGGGAGTGTCGCCGACATAGACCCGAGTGATCAGGTGGTGACTCAGGGGGTCTTGGCGAAGCTGAAATGCGTTGTACGCAAACCGATCGCCGACACGGAACTCCTCCGGCACCTGATCGGTAACGTCGTAGTAGCTGGCAAAGCACACTTCGTCCTCGCCGCCGCCGGGGACGGTCCATCGCGGCATACGGATCTGCACTCCCGCGCCGGCCGGCGGCACCGGTAGCGGCTCGATCTCGATCGGCTTGGCGGGCGGCAGGCAGGCGTCGAGCAACTCGCCGGTACCTGGCACGGTCTCGTCACGCGGTGCTCCCTGCTCGATCCACTCACGCAGCGCCTCGAGCTCGTCGAGGCTGATCGGGTCGAGACCGATCGGCATCGGGCGCAAGGGCGCTTGCCATTGGTTGGGAATCGCGGCGGCGGCCAGATTGATGAAAAGCAGGCTCTCGTCCTTCTGACCCGGGACGACGAGCTTCAAACCGGGGATTGTGCCGTCCGGAACCGTCAGCGAAGGCTGCTCGATCAAATTGTCGTAGGCAACGTCGGGGCTGAGGTCGAGTCCGCCAGCCGCCGCAGCGCCGTGGCAGGCTTGCGCCGTGCAACCACGATTCTCGAAAATCGCCTTTTGGATCAGCTCGAAGGTGCTGTCGAAGGTCTCGCCCTCGCAGTCCTGCGCCACTGCCGGCGCGGTGGCGAGGACCGTCGACAAGCAGACTACGTACGGAAAAGTACTCATGAGCTTCATCCGAATCCCCATTCCCCCTGATTAACGGTGTGGTAGGCGCTCTGCTGGGCGCCGTAGAGGTGCAACTCGATACCGTAGCATTGACGCAGCGACCGGGCTCCGACAAGCCCCCCGGCCGTACGAGGGGCGTCAGGCGGGGATCCGCGACTCGTACGGCAACGTGCGGTGGGTGGCTACGTTCAAGCCAAGGGTGGATGCTGAGGTCTAGAGGTCCGGGACGTCCCCGCCGGTGTTCGCAGAGGGCCAGCAGGCTGTTGTCCCATATGAATAAGTTTCGTCCATTGATGAGGCCGGCAAAGTGCTCAGAAGCTTCGCTTCTGAGCGAGCTGGCGGTACGGTCGAAAGCCTATTGGGGCTACTCTGCCGATTTCATGAAGGCTTGTCGCAAGGAACTGGCGGTGTCTGAGGATGACATCAGAGATTCCTTTCGTGAGTACGTTGTGTGTGAAATCGATGGGGCTGTCGTTGGGTACTTTGCGATCGAATCGATTTGTCAGGGTTCGTGTGAATTAGAAGCTCTGTTTGTCGAGCCAGCGCACATTGGTCGTGGATATGGACGCGCCCTAATCGAAGCGGCCAAGAGTTTGGCTGCCTATCGCGGAGCACGGACGCTGATTATCCAAGGCGATCCGAACGCTGAGAAGTTCTATACCGCGGCGGGTGGTGTTCGGGTGGGGCACCGCGAGTCGGGCAGCATACCTGGACGCTTCCCGCCGGAGTTCAGAGTGAACCTGGCGCTCGACGATTCTGCAACAGCCGATGTGCACAGGAGCTTCGGTTCCGACAAGGTCTGAGCTCCCTTACTACGGCGGAAGAAACGGAGAACGCGGGGGCCGAGGTCGGGAACAAGCGTCGAGCCCCGCTAGGGTTGGGGATCCTTCATTCTCCGCAGATCGCTCGGTCTGTTCCGAACTGGGGGGGGCGACGAGAGAAGAAGGACCCCCGCTCCTGAGCTTGCGCCAACTCGTTGATTTCGATCGCAATCCCGACGTTTGGGTGGGTGTCTGTCTTCTTTGGGCTCGAATAGCCCGTTGAACCGGCAGGCGCCTGCGCTTAGCATGCGCCGCATGCCACTTTCAGACCTATCGAATCCGGACATTCTTCTGCGTGAAAACTGGCTAGCCCAGCTCCGCCACGGAGCCGACGGCACGCCGCTGCTGCCACCGGCCTTCGTTGCCGAAGCTGGCCCGCGCGTCTGGATTATCGATGTGCGAGAGGACGACGAGCTCACCGGTGCGCTCGGACACATCCCCGGCGTGTCGCGCATGCCGCTGCCTCGGGTTGGCGAAGTGGCCAAGGCGCTCACGGCCTACACTCCCGTGGTCTTGGTGTGCAGCGACGGCGAGCGCTCCAGCACCGGCGTGCGCTACCTGTCCGCACTCGGAATGACCACCGTCGCTGCCCTCGACGGAGGCATGGTCCACTGGCGAGCGAAGGGCTATGCGGTTTCACGGGATAGCCTGGTGATCGATCGTGTGCTCAAGAAGCCAGCACCGGGGCACGGTTCGGACGGTCGGCTGCTGTCGGGCAAATCCAAAGAGAAGCACCTCAGCCGCGAGGCCATCGAGGCCCACCTGGGCGACCCTTCCAAGGTGCGCCGCGTGAAGTTGGGGGCGTTCCTGCTTGCGACGCAGACATCCTGCGTGGACGGGCGCGAAGACCGAGCCATCATCGGCACCCCCGGCGGCGACGCCGGCGAGCTGCTGCTCGGTCTCGCTGCGGTGGAAACCGTAACCAAGCGCGAGGTCTCGCTCGACAAGGTGCCCGAGCTCGCACGCGCCTTCGCCGACACCTTCGGGGGCATCTATCTGCACACCGATAACCACGCGCTCAACCGGCTTGCACGGAGCCTGCGCTCAGACGACCGCCTCGCTGCAGCCGTCGAGCCGCTGCGCACCATTGACGATTGGGAGCGTTTTCTGCGCAAGCCGCCCGAAAGTCTTCGCGCCGCACTGCTGGAGCACCTGTGTCAGCCCGACCACGTCGGGTGCGGGCACCTTAAGTTATCCCTGCTCAACCCCGAAGACTACCAAGTGCGGGGCGCGTTGATCACGAGTTTCTTCGAGGCGTTCTACACCGGCTTGTGGCAAGGCGCACCTGACCTTGCTTGGGTCGTGCTCGGCGGCGACCACGCCGAGGGTGCGGTGGTGCAGGTCACCCAGGAGGAATCTCTACAGCCGTTCACGGAAGTTCCGATGATCGCACCTTCCATCGGTGGTGTGCAGATGTTCGTGAACCACCCCGAGGTGGTGGCCTACTTGCGTGAGCAGACGGCACACTTTCTGGTGCACCGAATCGGCGCGCTGCTGGGTGTAACCGAGACAGAACAGGGTGCGCTACTCGAACAGATCCCGCAGATCGGCGCGGCTCAAGCCGGCGCAACGCTCAAGGAGCTTGCTGCCGGCCTGCCGGTGTTCGACGCGCACTTCGGTCGCGACGGCAGGGTAAAAGTCACAGAGGCCGGCCACATCGAAGGGTGAGCCAATCGGCACGGACCGCTGATGTCTGCGCCGTTGCGAGCCGGCATAGAGCCTACCAATACGAGTCCGGCATGCCGACGCCGGCGAGCAACCTCGTCACGACCTCCCGCTGCATAGCGACTCGGCGGTCGTTGCGAGAAAGAGGGGGCCGTCGAGCATTCGCGAGCAATTGCCGGATGCCAAAACGGCCCCCTTCGGCCGGAGCGGTACATACGCCCCCTCGTTCCCCGAGCGGTTCCCGCGAGCCTCGAAATCGACGGTGGGGCGCACGCTCGGGTGCGCTACGATTGCATAGCTGTCATGTCGGACCGACCCGCGCTCTCCGCATGACGGCTCTGCGCGCCTGCCCGGATCGCTGCTGAGACTGCGGTCACCGGCTCGCCCCGCCCACTCTCCTCGCCGAGACCACCGTGTGCCTATGTCCGATACTGAAACGTTGCGTCAGTTCTCCCGCGTATACGGATGATGCGCCTCACCGCGCGTGCGGAGCCACCTGCCGCCGAGGGCCAGGAGGATCACGAACGTCAGCAGGAGACCGGGCGGCGAAACAGCTGGGGCGGCGGTCAGCGACAGGGTGGCCGGTCCGCCGCGGGTGACGATGTTGCCGTCGTCTTCGGTGTCGTCACCCCTCTCGCCGTCGGTGAGGGTGAACATGGCCCGCCCTACCGCAGAATCGAAGGGCAGCTCGCCGCTGCCGAGGACGAGGTTGTTGGGGGCGCCGCTGGTCAGTCGGTAGAGTTCGTCGTTGCTACTGCCCGGCGGGTTCGGTCCCTGGTTGACGTAGGCGGTTGCCGCGTCGGCGAGGTCGTCGACTTCGTGGTAGTAGACGGTGACGTTGGTGGTCGGGCAATCGAGCAGGACCATGGACAACGCGCCGAACGGGAATTCGTACGAGTTGGACTCGAGGTCGGTGACCTCGGCCATCGTGATCGGGCACGACTCATCGGTCATGATCGTCTGGCTCGAACCGCCGAAGCTCCGGGTCGTTACGTTGGATTGGGCGGCGTCGGGAATGCCGTCGCCGTTGCCGTCTCCCATGTTTGGTCCGTCGTTCTCTTCGGCATCGGGCGACCCGTCGCCGTCGCTGTCGAGGGTCGGGTCGAACGCACCGCCGATGGTCAGGCGCAGGATGTCGACCGTGCCGCCGCCGATGTCGTCCTCCACGACCTCGAACGACTGCACACTGAAGCCCGGGGCGAAGATGAGGTCGACGTCCTTGGCGGTCAGGTTGTCGGTGATCGTCGAGGTGGCGCCGCCGGCGATCAGGTCGAAGTGATGGATGCCGTCGGGGGGCAGGAAGAGGATGCGGACCGACACCTCTCCGTCGAGGGTCGCGGTGGCGGCGTCGATGGCGGCGTAGGTACCGGTTGCGCCGGCGGTGGTATCGGTGACGCGGGTGAGGCCTTCGAGATCGAAGTGGATGCTGCCGCCGACCGATTGGGTCAGGTCGTCGGTCTGCACCAGGCTCGGGTTGAGCAGCAGCTCGACGTTGGGAGTTCCCGGCGTTGCCGGCCCGAGTCCGAGAGTCACGCTGTTGGCGGTGAGCAGCGAGCCGGTGAGCTCGATGACCGCGTCGATACGGTTGTCGGCCTGGCTGCTGTCGCCGAGAAACGAGCCCGCGACGACGTCGCCGCCGACGGTGGTGGTTACGTCGGTGAGTTGCAGGAGTGCGTCGACTTCGGCGACGCCGTCGTCGTCGCTGGTGACGATTGCCATGGTGAGGTCCTCTGCGATCGTGACGGTCGTGTTGTTGACTGCCATGGTCGCGTCGATGATGGCGCGCCCCGTGTCATCGGTGTCGACATCCTCGCTGACGATCTGCACGGTGCGCGCCGAGATCGGAGCGTCAGCGAAGCTCGCAGCGACGGTCGCGTCGATCGTGCCGGTGGTCGGCTCCGCGTCCGCTTCCAAGTCCTCGATCAACTGCAGCGCGCCGACTGCGACGGGGGAGTTGACGAAACTGTAGGTGAGATCGGCGATGGCCTGGCCCCCGTCGGCGTCGCACTCACCAAGTATCTCCAGCGCTCCGCCCGCTATGGACGCGATCGACGTTCCCGAGAAGTTGGCCGTGACCGTCAGGCTGGCGATATCTCCTTCGTCGTCGGCCTCGCAGTCGCCGAACTCGTACCCGGAGTAGGTTAGATCGGAGTCTGCGAAGCTTGCATCGATGGTCATTGTTGCCATCCCGCCTCTATCGGTCTCGACGTCTCCGATTTCGAGCACGCTGCCGCGCATCGTCGTCCCGGTGACGGCCAGAGTGGCGTCGAGCGAGCCGGCGCTGTCAGTGCTCTCGACATCGATATCGTTACCGACTTCGAAATTCCCTTCGATGGTCGAGTCGGTAATCGAGGCGTTGAGAGTTGTGGTCAGCGAGGCGCCGTTTGCATCGCTCGAAGGATCGGCGTTGTCCCCGAGCACCACGGACCCGATCACCCTCACTCGTTCGAGCGCGAGCATGGCGTCCGCGGTGAGGCTGCAATCGGCTGTTCTGCACCTCGTGTTGCAAACTGAAATGGCGTTTTCCCCGCGACCTCGCCCAACGATGGTGGCGTCGCTGATCGCGACGGAGCCAGTGGCGCTGGCCGGACCGACGTCGCCGGCTTGCAACACAACTTCGGCGATTCGCAGCTGGCCTTGGATGACGTTGCTGCCGTCGCCGTTGAGTGTGAAGTCGCCCACCGCGGTCGGGACGGCGGCGAGGGCCGGCTCGAGCACGCTGCCGACATCGATCACACGGTCGTTGAGCTCCGGTGGGATCAAGATGCTGCCGTTGTTAATGGTCAGACTTCCGTTCGCCGTGCCGTTGCCTTTGGCCACGCCAACGCCGACCGTGTCGAAAGCCTGGCCGGCGTCGATGTTCGAGATGGTCGTCAGGGAGATATCTGCGTCATCGAAGGTCGCGGTGCCGGTCGTCGTTCCTGCGCCGGCGTGGGTGGCGCTGGTCGAACCGACGTTGAATCGGTCGGTGGCGTGAAGATCGACACCCTTGCTGGTGAGCGTGCCGTCACCGCCATCGGCGCCGACCAGCAGAGAGAACGGTTCCATGCTCCCGGGCGCGGTCGAGGAATCGGCATTCGCTTCGCCGCCGTTGCTGATGGTTGCGGGGTCGCCGCTGCCTGGGACGAGCGGACTCGACCAGTTGGCCGGATCGAACCAGTTGCCAGCCGCGCCACCGGTTCCCGGGTTGATCCAGTCCGGCTCGATCGGCGCACCGCTGAGCGACAGGATCAGCTTCTCGACACCGCCGTCGACGAGGGTCGAGGTTGCCGAGGCGTAACCCTGGTTGAGGTTGAGGACGTTGATGGTGCTGAAGCTGCCGTTGATGCCGGTCGGCGACCCCGATCGCACGAGCTCGAAGTCCTGAGCGGCTGGTGGCACGAAGGTGAACTTGGCGTTGAGGGTACCGTCGAGATTGGCCGTGGTCGCCTCGATCGACGCGTAGCCTTCGAAGGTCGCGCGATCGGTCCCCTGCAGGCCCAAAGTGGTCGTTGCGCCGCTGCCAAGGTTGAGAGTCGCGGCACGGATCAGGGCGGCCCGGCGAACCTCGATGGCGCCGGCCGCGCTGCCGCTTCCGTTGGCGATGCCGACGTTGATCTCGTTGTCGGCCTCGATCCCTTGCTCCATCACCAGAGATCCGTTCGCGTCGCCGTCGCTGTTGGCAATGCCGATGTTGATGTTCAGAAAACCGCGTATGTTTGGATTGAACGTCGAGAAGAAGGATTGCTTCACGATCCGACCCGACGCGGCGCCGCTTCCGTTGCTGACACCGATATCGAGATCGCCCGTCGAGTCGCCGTCCATGCGGCCGGAGTCGAAGATATACTCGCCGGTCGCATCACCGGCCGCATTGGTGATCCCGAAACCGACCACGGACTGAGTCTGAGCCAAGGTGGCCGTTTGTAGAAGCCCATTGGCTGTGCCGGTGGATCCGGCGACTCCGACCGAGAGAGTGCCGACACCCTCGAGTCTGTCCATCATGACCTCGGCATCCGCGTCGCCGGCGGCCTTGGAGACGCCGATTTCGATCGCCGCCATGTCTTCGATATCCAGCTGCTGATCCATTGTGAGTGATTGCGTAAGTGCGGTCGCGTTTCCGGCGCCCGAGGAAACCCCCAGGTGGAGCGCCGTGAAGCTGCCCGACTCGATCCGCGTAAAGCCGGCCGTCGAGATCGTTCCCTCGGCGTCGCCGTCTGCTTCGGTTACCCCCAGGCGGAATACGCCAGAACCGTCGCCGTCGATTCCTCGTGCCGAACCACCCCCGGCGAACGACAATGTGCCGGTCGACGTTGCGGCGCCCGACTGGGTGAAGCCGACATTGAGCGACCCCGCGACAGTCAAGGTGAAGCCTCCCGCGGTGGCCAAGTAGGAGAAACGGCCGGTGCCTCCATCGACCCCGATGTCGAGCGACATCGCCTGCGGCACCGTGTCCCCGGCGACGGTGGCAGTGCCGCCGTTGTTGATGGCCGCGTCGGTGGCCAGATTGGGCACGCCGCTGTCCCAGTTCTCCGGGTCGAACCAATCGGACTCTCCGGCGATCCATGTCGTCTGCGCCAGCAACGGCGCGGCCGTGAAAAGGACGGCGGCGAGAGTCGCCACAACGAATACCTGGTGTCTGCTCATAGGGGCGTAGCTCCTAGTCCAGAGGGCAGCGGAGCTTAACCACAAAAGCCTATTCGCTTCCACTACTTTACGAGTATCGGCGGCAGCGGACGACGGTCGAGACGGCGCTCGTAGAGAAAAAGGAAAAAAAAGACCAGGTAGTTTTTGGAGGAGATTCCCACGCGGTTTGAATCGGTTAAACAGGCTAATTGGACCTGTCCCGCTTTCTCGCGTTTTCTACGCTGGGCCGCGGCATCCCGTGTTGGGACCGCTCGCATCGAGAACACGTCGGAGCGCTGACGCCGCTAGGGTTCGATCACGACCGGCGTCCCGGAGCTCACTCCATCTCGGTGAACGAAGCCTCGACTTCTTCGAGAGACGGCTCGCCTCCGTCGACACGGAGCAAGTATCGATCGACCGCAGTCCTCGAGTGGAACTCGAGATTGTAGGCTCCATCGGGGAGGTCGAGTCCGACCTCGGCGGTGTGAGGATCCGGCCCCTGGACGCAGCCGTTCTTCGAGGGAATGACGCAGCCGAGCACGACAACGATGGACGGTTGCTCGATTCGAACTGCGGTGCTGAGCCGATAGTCGCGACACAGAACCCGAGCGAGGGTGGCAATCCTCAGTTGGACGTTGTTGCACTCGGCGCATCCCCTGGTGACCCGAAGGCTCAGCTCGTGGTTCAGGTGGGGCTCGGGTAGCTCGCAGCCGCGCAGAGCCGAGCCGACGCCTTGCACCAACTCGTTGATGGAGACTTGACCGTCGAGATCTGAATCAGCTGCGCCGCATGTCGCGAGCCCCTCGCCGAGCGTTGCGATTCCCACGGCGTACACCAACTCGGAAACTTCGATCGAGCCGTTGCGATCGCAGTCAGCGACGCAGTAGGAGTACGGTTCTCCAACCAGGCCGAAGGAGTGGCATTGGTTGTGGCCGGCGGCGGGGCAGATGATCACCCACGGCAAGACGATCGCGATCGCACTCAGCAGGTTCCGCAGTCTGAGCAACGTCGCTGAGGTGCGCATTTATCGAGTATTGCGTAGGTTCGGTTTCGATCAAGCCCAGGAATCGATGATCAGTGGACTGCGAACCAGTCTATATCGTTGCCTGCAATCCAGCGGATGGACATCCGAGACCGAAATAGAAACCGTTCCCCGCGGCGTTTCCGTATGGAGTGCGAGTCCGGAGTTGTTGATGATGGGCAGGAGCGACAGGTGCGTGGCCTGGGAATGCACACGAAGAAGTCGTCGCTTTGCTTGTCGGAGCCATTCTCGTGTTTGAGAATCGCACTTCGCGGACGTTGAATTTGGTTTTCTCGGCGGCTTGCGTTTGTGTCGATGCGGGGGATGCCCGCGGTCGTCGGTCTTGCTGACGCGCTGGCCGGTACCTTGAGTTTCGTAGTCGGCCCCTCGTATAGCTGAACGAGTTCGCTTGGTCTTGCGGTAAGGGAGAACTCAATGGCCCATTCAGTTCGAATCTTTGCGACCGCCGCCTTCGCAGTAGCCGTATCATCGATCCCGACTGCTGCGTTCTCCCACGACTGCGCCGCCGACTGCAATGGCGATCGGTCGGTCGCGGTCGACGAGCTCGTACAGGCGGTCGAGATTGCCCTGGACCATTCGCAGTTGGCCAGCTGCCCCCTGGCCGATCTCGATGGCGACTCCAGCGTCGAGGTGCACGAGCTGATCCTCGGCGAGCGCGCCGCGCTGGGCCTGGGTTGCGCTCGTCCGCCTCTGCCGCGCCTCGTCACAGGCCCCGTAGTCGTCGAAGCCGGAACCGCTGTCGTCATCCCGGGCCAGACCGCTACTCTCGAAGTGAGACTTCACGACAACGGCAACCAGGTCGCCGGCGTCGAAAACGAGCTCGAGGCCGATCCGCTTGGTCCGCTTTGCTTCGCCAACCCGGAGGTGAATCCCGACATCGATCGCACCGCTTCGGCCTATTCGCTCCGCTCGTGTACCGCGATGAAGGCACTGATCCTCTCATTTACGAACCTCGATCCGATCCCGACCGGATCGGTGTTGTACACCGTCGATGTCGGCGTCGATCCAGGGGCTATGGACGGTTTTTATCCGATCGACGTGACGCTTCCGGGAGCCGCCGATCCGAACGGCAACCCCCTACAATCGGCGGGCGTTGCCGGCGGAGTGTTCGTGGGCACCGCGAGCGCCGTGTGCGGTAATACGGCGCTCGAGCTCGACGAAGAGTGCGATGACGGTAATGTGATGGGTGGCGACGGCTGTGCGGCCAACTGTACGAACGAGAGATCCATTACTCTCAACCTGCCCGGCTCCTCGGCGACGCTTCAGACGGCCGCGTTTCGAATTCCCCTCGGCCTCGATGCCGAACAGGAGCTCGTCGTCGGCTCGGCGCGCGCCTCCGATCCGGACGCGATCATTCCGATCGTGTCGACTGTGTCCGGAACCAGCATCGAGCCGACATCGATCCCGGGACTGGCCTGCGTTTGCATCGATGCGGAACAGGCCCCCGGGGCCCCGGCGGACGTCGCAGGCATCGGCGAATTCGGCTGTGGTGCAGCCGGTCTATTCGACACCGACTACCAGCTCGCACGAGATCACAACACCGACGATGTCGACCCGAGCTGCTCGCAGGGAACGATCGATACCGACCCGAGGAATCCCGGAGTTTGCAATGGTCCGCTGGTCGAAACCGTCTCCGGCCAGGGAGCCACGGGATCCGGCCGGTTGGACGCCCGCCTGTCGATGAGGATCTTGTCCGACGGAGGTGAGTGCACTCAGCTACATCAGGGGGAGACGCCTTGCCGGTTTCCGGACTACGGACCCGACTGCCTCCC
>JANQHZ010000900.1 GCA_028282445.1 Candidatus Binatia bacterium
AACGCCTTCTCCGGTGTCCAGGCGGCCGACATTCGCCACGAGCGCGGCCGGTTTTGGGCGGTGCAGTATCACCCCGAGTACCACTTCGGGGAGATCGCCGGGCTGTCGTTGATGCGGCGCGAGCAACTCGTGCGCGAGGGGCGCTTCTCCGACGCCGGCGAGGCGGAACGATTCACCCGCGACTATCGAGCTCTACATCACGATTCGAGTCTCTCCGCTGTCCGGCGACGCCATCAGATCAGCGATCGCTTGCTGAGCTCGGCGCAGCGCCGCCTGGAGATCGCGAACTGGCTCGGCGCGCTTCGCACCGGCGAGCTACGCTCGTAGAATCGGGAGACTTCGCCCACTGCGTTCGGGGTGCTAAAAGACTCCGAGGAGGGGCGCACGATGGAGCACCGGACTATGGAAGAACTGGAGGCAAGTCTCGCTACGTTGCGAGCCTCGCCCTCCGACCAGGGTGTCGTTCGGTTGATCGTCTGCCGTCCGCGTGTCGATGAGCGGGAAGTGCTCGAGGAAGCGGATCTGGACGCCGCGGAAGGACTGATCGGCGACAATTGGAAGGCGCGTGGCTACCGCAAATCTCCGGACGGATCGGCGCACCCCGACATGCAGCTCAACATCATGAACGCGCGAGTCGCGGAGCTGGTTGCGCGCAGCCAAGACCGCTGGGCGCTCGCCGGTGATCAGCTCTACGTCGATCTCGATCTGAGTGAGGCGAATCTACCTGCCGGGACCCGGCTCGCCCTCGGCTCTGCTGTGATCGAGGTGACGGCCGAGCCTCACACCGGCTGCAGCAAGTTCGTTGCCCGCTTCGGCAACGACGCGATGAAGTTCGTCAACTCGCCGGTCGGGCGCGAGCTCAACCTGCGCGGCATCAACGCCAAGGTAATCGAGAGCGGCACAGTCCGACGCGGAGACACCATCTCGAAGGTGTAGCCTTGGCCAGACAATAGAACCGCAGATAAACGCTGATCGGCTCGATGGGCGACGTTTGGAAGCGCGATTTCGATGACCTTGGCGAAAATGAGCTTGAGGTGTCGGAGGTTGGAGCCGCTGGCTCGCCGCAGATGTGCAAGACCCTTCGGTATCTGCGTTCATCTGCGGTCCCACCTCCGGTTGTGAGTGCGCTGGCGCAGGGCGTCGATCGATGTGAGAATTGGAGAGTGTCTGGATTGGCGAAGCAGGCGAAGGAAACACAAGGTGTTCGACCATGACCGAGCTCGAGATCGAGTACCCCTGTGATTGGCCCTACAAGGTGATCGGTAGGAACGAGCAGAATCTCGAGGTGTCCATCCGCGAGGCGCTGGCGGACGTCGAGTTCGAGCTCACCGAATCGAATCGCAGCAGCGCCGGCAAATACGTTTCCTTCGACGTGGTGGCGGCGGTTCGCGACGAGCGCCACCGCTACTGGATCTACAACCGATTGCGCAGCTTGGAGTTGGTCAAGGTCGTCCTCTGAGGCCGCAGCGGCGTCCGCGGCGACGCCCCATTCCTCTCTTGACTCGTTTCCGGGCCGTGAGATGTTGGCGCATGGGCTTGGAGAGGCGAAGGCTGGCGCGATCATTCTCGTTGCTTTGGGCGATCGTCTCAGTCTCGCCGGCTGCAGCTGTAGACCACTTGCTCGGCCACAAGGTGAGCGTATCACGCTATGGCGGTAATCCTGCGGTCGGGAGATCTTTCAAGCTGGTCGTCAAAGGCGGTAAGCAGGGAAATCCGACCGCATTCTCGCTCCCGGCCAACCCGGCTGCCGGCGGTGCCTACGTTGTGGTCGAACGCGACGGTGGTGTCCTGGTCGATTCGCTGACCGCCGGTGAGTGGAAAGGTCTCGGGAACCCTGCCGGCAGTCGGGGCTGGAAGTATCGCAACAAGAACGCCCCGGCCGGTGGTCCGGTCAAGATTCTTTTGGTCAAGCAGCGCGTCATCAAGCTGGTCGCGAAAGGCACCGGTTCGATGCCGCTCCCGGACGGGACGAGCGGGTCGATTCACGGCGTGATCGCGCTCGACGGCGAGCGATATTGCACCGAAGCCACTCCGCTCCACAAAACGGATGTCGCTGGAAAGATCATCAAGACCGCCGGGGAGGCTCCGCTAGCGTGCGCGACCGCTTGTGCATTCGGCAGTGACAGCGACGGCGACCGCCTCGACGACTGCGTGGAAACCGATACGGGGGTGTTCGCCGGCGGCCTCGACACCGGTACCGATCCCAACGATGCCGATACCGACGACGACGGCCTCTCCGACGGAGACGAAGTCTTGCTCGCCGAGAACGGCCTCAATCTTCCGGCCCTAGGCGTCAACCCGTTGCGTCGCGACATTCTGGTCGAGTACGACTGGTTCGACGACGGCCTCGAGTGCTCGCAGCACAGTCACCGACCGACCGCGGCGGCCCTGGACAAGGTGACGGTTGCGTTCGCGGCGGCGCCGGTACTCAATCCGGACGGGAGCACGGGTATCAACTTCATCCACGACCGCGGCCAGGGGGGTGCGTTCGACGGTGGAAACCGGATCCCCGACGCGGACGGCGTACTGGTCGGTGGCGTGTCGAGCCCGGAATTCCAGACCTACAAGTCGGCGCACTTCGCCGACGAGCGGCGCGGCTACTTCCACTACACCATCCTTCCGCACCGCTATAACACCTCGAGCGGAAGCTCCGGTCAGGCGGAAGTCTACGGCGACGACATGATCGTATCGCTGTACTGCGCAAACTCCGACAAGAACGTCGCCCACACCATCATGCACGAGATTGGCCACAACCTCGGTCTGCGTCACGGTGGCCGCAACTCCTGCAACTACAAGCCGAACTACAATTCGGTAATGAACTACCGCTACCAGTTTCCCGGAGTCGACGACAATTGCACTCCGCCCGGTAACGGCGTCCTGGATTACTCGATCGGTGATCGGCTCAGCCTCGACGAAAATGATCTCGACGAGAACGTCGGCGTGTGCGGCTCGCCCAGTTGGGATTGGAACGGCAACAGCATCATCGAGAGTAGCGTGGCCGACGACCTCAACTCGGCTGACGAGTTCCAGGAGTTCGTCTGCGACGACAGCACGATGAGCGTCCTCGAGGACTACGACGACTGGGCCAACCTCGTCCTCGATGTGCTGCCGAATCCGTTGTCGGGTGCTTCGCGATTCGCCTCGCTGCTCATCGACTGCGAGAACCCGGCCCCGATGCCGTAATCCTACAGCTTGGCCGGACTCTGTGGTAAGTACCCTTCGGTGGGGTTCGAACCTGTTCGGAGATCTCGAAAGCTCGCACTCGCGCTGAGTGTGTTGCTCGCGCTCGCTCCGGCGGCGGGAGCCCATCGCTGCACCGGGGATTGCGATGGCAGTGACACGGTGTCGATCGCCGAGCTGGTCAACGGAGTGCGCATCGCGTTGGCCGAGCTTCCCCTCGAGACGTGTTTGTCCTTCGATGCGGACGCCGACGGCGCGGTGTCGGTCAACGAGCTTCGGGTGGCGGTGAACAACGTATTCTCGTACTGCGGGCACGGCTCTCCACCGACCCCAAGGGCTACGGCAACCCCGACTCCGACCGCCACCCCGGCTGGCTTGGGCAAAGGCTGACCTCGGTAGTCGCGCAATACGCGACTAGTATTTCCGTGCAGCAATGGCGTCCTTCCACCTTCAGCCTCCGCCTCGCCTGCGCCTTAGCCTCTATAAATTCAGATGCGCTCCTCGGTAGGATCCGATTTTGCGACCGATTTTGCGACCTTGACCCGATTTCCCGTGCTTGCGTATCTTGTCGGGAAGGGGGGCGCCGGCCCGACGTCGAGGCATCGGGAATATTGCGCTTCTGGCCGGAGAGGAGACGGAAGGATGATTCCAACCAAGCCGAGGACGGTCCTGCGATCGGTGGTCGCGTTGGCCCTGTCGGCGCTTGTATTTTCGGTGCCGGTCGCCGCACAGGAGTGCGGAGGTGATTGTGACGACGATTGCGGCGTCAGCATCAGCGAGCTGTTGCGCGGAGTCGGGATCAGCCTGGGCAACTCCGACGTGAGCCCCTGTCCCGAGATCGACGCCGACGGCGATGCCGATGCCGAGGTCCACGAGCTGGTGGCCGCGGTGAGAAATGCGCTCGAGGGGTGCCCGGAAACGTGCTCCGACGATCCGGATATCGCTGCGCGCCTGACCCATAGTTTCGGCGAGATCACGCTCAACGCCAATCAGGAGATCTCCGCGCAATGCGTTGCTTGGACGCTCAACAACGACCAGCCGATCTACGTCAACCAAGTCACTCTGTCGAACGGCGGTGCCTTCCACCATTCGAACTGGTTCGTCGTACCGGAGACGCTCTATCCCGGACCGGACGGCTTCTTCCGCTGTAGGGACCGGGATTTCGACGAGCTTGCCTCGGCTGTGAGTGGCACCGTGATCTTCGCGCAGTCGACGCAATCGCTAGCCGAAACCCAGCAGCTCGCGCGCGGAGCGGTGGTCAAGATTCCGCCCCGTCACAAGATCGTGGCCGGCGTCCACATGCTCAATCTGCAAAACCGCGCGCACACGACCAGTTTGAGAATGAGTCTCGGCCTGGTGCATCCCAACGACGTCTCGGTGATCCTGGCGCCGTTTCGGATGACCTACTACACGCTGGAGATTCCGCCGAATAGCGAGGCTCGCTTCGTCACCGAGTGCCCGCTTGGCGAGTTCTTCGAAAGCGTCACCAAACGGCCGATCGATATGAAGCTGTACTGGGTGTTGCCGCACTACCACGAGCTCGGAAACTACTTCAGCGTCGAGGTCATGGGCGGACCCAATGACGGTCAGGTCATTCACAGTCTCGAGACGTTTAATGCCGAGCCCAACGGTCGCGCCCTCGACCCACCGCTCGATCTATCCGGTTCGACCGGCTTGCGCCTCACTTGCGGGTTCAAGAATCCGCGCGACCGGGAGGTCGGTTGGGGAATCGGCGATCAAGAGATGTGCGTCATGCTCGGCTTGGCCGACTCAGAGGTCCTGATGGACGCCTTCATGGCGACCGAGAACAACGTCGACGGCGAAGTCGATGGGATCGTGATGAACAGCGGGAAATGCGACGGTTTCGGAATCCCGCGCCACGTCGCCCAGACCCTCCCCAGCGAGGAGGAGCGAAGCGGCCCGCTCTACGTGCCGGAATCGCTGCCCGACGACTTTGAGCTGCCGCCGATCCCGGAGTGCGTCGATACGCCGGACGTCGCACTCGCCGACCAACCGGTGACGCTCACCAGCATGCGCGAGACACTCTTCCGCGGCAGCTGTACCTTTAGCGCTTGTCACGACGGTGTCGCACCGACAGCGGGGCTCGACCTGGCGAGCGACGACGTCTACCAGAATCTACTCGATCACGAAGTGGTCTTTGCCGACACGGACAAGCCCCTGGTCAGTCCCGGCGACCCGGACGGCAGCTGGTTGATGGATGTTCTGGCGAAGTGCGATCCGGTCGACGACAGTGGCAATGTGCTCAACCACATGCCGCGCAACTCGCCCACGCTGTTGCCGCCCGAGTTGGTAGCGAAGGTCCGCGACTGGATCCTGGCCGGCGCCAACGACGATTGACGCGGCGCGAGCGCCCGGACCACCCCCCGGGCGCTCGCGCCAAGCTGGATCATTGATGAGCTGTGGAAGCGCCCGCGGAAGCGCGCAATCGATGAAGTTATTGCAGCGACGGTCTCGACCCGATTATCGACAGTGTGTCGTTGCCGTCGAGCTTCAAAGAACTCTCGCAGCCTCGACCGGGGCAATGGGTTTCGTCGGAGCTATCTGCGAATTCACGAATTTTGCGGGCTAGATTTCGCGGTTGTCGGCGACGAGACCGACGATATCGAGGGCGCTGATCAAGCCGACCAGCTCCTCGTTTTCGAGCACGAGGGCTCGGTGCAAGTGGTCGGACACGAGCGCTTGCGCAACCTCTCGCACCGGCGTGTCGGGCGATACGCACACCGGATTCATCGCCATTGCCTCGCGGGCGGTATGGGCGGATAGAATCTGCTTGAGGTCGGACGGCATCGACGGCGTCTCCGAGGTTTCGCCCTGGGCGGCGCTGAGCTCGCGAAAGTGCTCGGAAAGGATCGAGGTGACCGTGCCCTGGTAGAGCGGGAAGCGCACCAGGTCGGACCTCGAGATCACGCCCAGCACACCGCCCGGCGCGTGAACGCGGCCCTTTTCGACTACGGGGGCTCCGGTAATCCGGTGTTGAAACAGCAGGTCGGAGACCTCGGAGAGGCTCATGTCCGGTGTGACGGTGACGACCTTGGTCTGCATGATGTCTCTTGCGGTCAACGGCATCGGACTCACGTACCGCATTCGCCGGGGCCTGCCAATGACGAGCCGACCGAGGCGTTGCCGGTGTGTCACCGCAGGCTCACCCAGCGCAGCAAAAATGCCGATTGGGCGGGACTGGTTACTATCCCGATAAGGTCTTGGTTGTGGCACCTGACTTGCATCTCGACTGGCGCAGGTGGTGACCCAGGATCCATACCGTACCGGCGGGCCGCAAGTCGCACAGCGTATGGCCGATGCCGAAGAAGGGCGGGAGCTCGATGGCGTCGCGGCTTCCCCCGAGCTAGACGCCTCCCTCGATCGAATCGCCTTCGACAGCGGCGCTGTGCTGTCGAGCGCCCTGGTCGTGGCATGTGGAATCATTGCGGTCGTCGATACGCTCGGGCGGCCAACCGGCGAAGCACTGCTGCTGACCTACTGTACTCTCGTAACCACCGCAGTGTTGCTGTCGATTCGGGAGCTGTTCAGGCGCCATGC
>JANQHZ010000927.1 GCA_028282445.1 Candidatus Binatia bacterium
TACAGCGCGATCAAGGTCGCTTCCAACGGCATGATGTACTCGTATCGCGAGTACGCCGAAGAGGCGGTGGACTGTGGTCTCACCGATTTTCACATCTCCTTGATGGCACACGAGCCCAGCCTCTATGCGAAGATCATGGGGCGGGAAGACGCGTTCGATCTCGTCAACCAGGGGGTCGCGAATCTGATCGCGCTGGGCCGCAAACCGATCGGCGATCTGATCATCAAGAGCGACACCTGGATGCACCTGCCCGAGATCGTGAGCTACTGGGCCGGCAAGGGGGTCGAGAAGTTCAACTTGTGGTTGGTCTCCCTGTCGGACCGCAACCGCGACAATCTAGACTCACTCCTTCCCGTATCGGAGATGCGCCCCGGCATCGTCGGCGCCTTCGAGCGCGGCGACCAGCTCGGGGTCGAAGTGCTGTCACGACACATCCCGCGCTGTCTGCTGCCCGGTTACGAGGAACACGTCGCCGATTTGCGACAAGATCGCGTGCTCGTCATCACCCCGCGCTCGACCTTCACCTTGTGGGAGTCGCGCATCTCGCCGAACGCCTACGGCGAACGTTGCGAGGGCTGCGTGCACAAGGACGACGACTGTCTCGGTCTCAGGCTCGACTACCTCGAGCGCTACGGCGATGGCGAAGTGCAACCGGAGCCGCCGCGATAGGCGGCAACCCTGTTGCCACTCAATCCGAGAACAGGTTCGTTAGGGGGATGAATGACCCCTACATCGAGCGTCGGCGGCGTCTCGGAGATATCGCTCGCGACCTTGCGGTCGAGATGGTTACCGCGGATGTCGACCCGGCGCAGTTGGACGATGCGATCGCGGCGCTCGAAGGAGCGGTGAAATCATTCCGTGCGGCTCCGCGATTTCGCCGAGATCGCGATGGGCATCTGGTGAGCGAGAAGCTCGGGACTTTCGACGAGGAGAGCTCGTGGGACTTCGATGCCATGGTGGGCCCTTCCAATCCGCTCGCACCGCCGATGCGTCAGATCGACGAAACGCGGCGCCATTGGGTGGTGACCTTCGGATACCCCTTCGAGGGCCACCCCGGCCTGGTGCACGGAGGTTTTGTCGCCGCCGCGCTCGATCACGTCCTCGGCTGCACGGCCTCGACGACCGAAGGGACGTCAATGACGGGCACCCTGACGACACGCTTTCGCAAGCCGACACCGGCTCATGTCGAGTTGGCTTGCCGAGGCAGGGTCGACCGGGTCGAAGGCCGCAAGGTATTTTGCAGCGCCGAGATGTTGCACGAGGACACGGTCGTTGCCGAAGCCGAGGGCGTGTTCTTTCGCTTCGAGGCCCGGGTGCCGGGCGGGACGCCGGCGCAGTAGGCGATAGCCGTTGTAGTTGCGCCCGACCTGGCCTATTCGGATGGCGTGGTCGATCGATGAAGAGCGTCCTCGTAACGGGAACTTCGAGCGGTTTCGGGCTGGTTGCAACGATTGAGCTGGCGCGGCGCGGTTGGCAGGTCGTCGCGACCATGCGCAGCCCGGCGCGGCGCGGTCTGCTCGACGCGGCGGTCGCCCAAGCCGGCGTTGGCGACCGCGTGCATATCGAGACTCTCGACGTGACCGTGCCGGATTCCGTCGACTCGGGTTGGCAGCAGGCCCTCGAGATTACCGGGGGGCGCATTGATGCGATCGTTCACAACGCCGGGATCGCGGTTGCCGGGGCGTTCGAAGATCTGCCCAACCAAGACGAGCGCCGGGTGATGGAGACCAATTTCTGGGGAGTCTTGGCGCTGACGCGGGTAGCGCTACCGACCATGCGCCGCCAGAAGTCGGGTCGCATCTTGGTGGTGTCGAGTAATTCGGCCTACACCGGCGAGCCGGCCAACTCGATCTACTGTGCGTCGAAATGGGCGGTCGAGGGCTGGGCGGAGTCGCTTGCCTTCGAAGTGTCGCAGTTCGGGCTCGACGTGATCCTGGTCGAGCCCGGCCCCTATCGCACCGAGATCTGGGAGAACTCGCCGCGCGTATTGCCGGAGGGAAGCGTCTACACCGACTTCCTCAGACGTCTGGAGAAGGCGATCGACGAACGGGTTGCCACTCGGGCGCGCGATCCACGCGAGGTTGCGACGGTGATCGCCGATGCGTTGGAAACCGACTCGCCGCGCTTTCGATATCCGGTCAGCCCGCAGGCGCGGATCGGATTGCTCTTGCGTGGGGTCCTACCGACGACCTGGCACCGGGCGCTGGTGAGTCGATTGCTGGGATTGGACCGTGGCCCAGGGCGTCGTCCGACTTGACGTCGAACGGAACGCCGTGTTGCACTTGGCAGCCGGGTAAGAATCTTCTCATGCCGCGCTCCTTCCCCTTGCCGGACCCCGAGTCCTACCAGCGATCCTCCCGATCGAGGAGACTGGCCCCGTGACGGCGAGCGAGAGTTGGCGCGCCTGGATCATCGAGGCGACGGCCGTGTTGTGCGCGTCGTGTGCGGTCACCTACGTGCTGTTCGACCCGGTCTTCGCCGACTGGTTCGGGCAGGTGATCGTCGGTCCTGGGTTCTTGCGGGCGGACACCTACCTGATGCTGTGGATTCTGTCGTGGGGCAGCTATGCGTTGACGGCGCAGCCGCTGGACTTCTTCCAGGCGAACATTCTCCACCCCGCGCCCTCGACGTTGGCCGGCGCCGAGCACATGGCGGGTTACCTGCCGCTCTTCGCACCGCCTTACTACCTCACCGACAACCCGGCCTTCGCGTTTCAGGTGACACTCTTCCTCTCCTTCGCACTCTCCGGTGCCGGGATGTATGCGCTGCTGCGTCATTGGGGATGCTCGCGCTGGGGCGCGGCGTTCGGCGGCTTGCTGATGATCGCGGCGCCCGGGAAGTTCAATCGCGCGTTCGTCGTGCAATCGATTGGATGGTTATACCTTCCTCTCGCGTTGGTGTTTCTCGAGCGCGTCATCGACCGGGGGAAGTTGCGTGACGCCGCCGGCTTGGTGGTGCTGCTCGCGTTGCAGATGTTGTGCTCGTTCTACCTGGCGTACATCTCGCTCGCGATTCTGGGCGCTTACTGTCTGGTTGTGTTGGGCTGGCGAGGTCTGATTCGACGCCGGTACCGCTTGCGCAATCTCATCGTCGCCGCCGCGGGCATGGCGCTCGCCGGGGGCGTGTTGGTTCTGTTCGCGCTGCCCTACGTCGAGCGCGCAGCGAGTGGGGAAATTCCCGACCAGGCCGACGCGGGGCTCAAGACGTTTTCGATGGTGCGATCGTGGGATGCGTACGGGCGTTCGCCCAGACACGGGCCGATTTGGGGAGCCAGCTACTACATTGGGATCTTGCCGTTTCTGTTGGGGCTCTACGCCCTTTTGCCGGAGCGTACTGCCGGCCGCTGGTGCGGCAATGTTGTGGCCTACGGCCTGCTGGCAGCGGTCGTCGTTACCGGCATCCTGGCAGCCGGTCCGCTCGCGACCTTCGAGGATGTCCAGCTTCCGCCACTCTACGATCTCTTCTTGCTATTGCCGGGCTTTTCGTCGGTACGCGGCGCCAACCGATTTGCGTTGGGACTCAATTTCGCGTTCGCCGCGCTGGCTGGGTTCGGCATGTCCAAATTGGCTCGCCGATGCGAGCGGTTTCCGGCCGCGGTGCCGATGATCTGGATTGCCGTCGTTTCCCTGACCTACGTCGATTTCGGTCATCGCGACTTCGCCCACTCGGTGTTGCCAGTTGCCACCGGTGCCGAGATCCCGCGCGTCTACCGGACTCTGGCCGAGCTGGATCACGGTGTTCTGCTCGAGTTACCGGCCGGTTGCGATCGAGGTTTTCGCCAGATCGTCGTCGAAAGCGAGTACGGCTACTTCAGCACCGCGCACTGGCATCGGATTCTCAACGGATACACCGGCTACCAGCCGGATAGCACGACCGATGTGTTGACCATCGCGCGGGCACTGCCCGACCCGATCGCTCTGAAGCAACTCGTCCGAATGACCGGGCTGCGTTACGTGCTCGTCCACCTCGACGGGATGCCGGCCGATGCCGAACGTGTCTGGCGTTCACCACCCGGGTTGGAGCTGCTCGAGCGCGACGGTCAAGACCTGCTCTTTCAGGTGACCGATGCCTCGACGGAAGACCTGAGCGACGAGCTCTTGACGCGTCAGTCGAAGGGACGAACTCTCGGCGGTTTGCCGATCGAAGCGGTTCCTACGGATGCTCGTCGAGCGTTGATCGGCTTCGCCGAACCCAGAGTAGAGAAGTTCTTTGGCGGCTTGCTCAAGACTCTCGGAGTGACGGCGTGGAACCAGTCGGACCGCACCTGGCCCGGCATCGCCTCCGGCGACGACCGCGTCGTGCACTGGGCGGTGCGCTGGACGCATGTCGCATCGGGCCTCGTACGCGAGGATTTGACCGTAGCGCCACTGCCCTACGATCTCGCCCCTGGGCACGAGGTGCGCACCACCATTACGGTACGACCACCAAAGAAAGTTGCCGACTTCCAGCTCGAGGTCGGCCTCAGTCAGGACGGCGAGTGGTTTCCCAATCCTGCGAAAAAGGACTCGATCCCGGTCGTGTCGTTGCATGCGATTCGGAAGCTGCAAGGTCGGTAGGCGACAACCGGATCTCGTGTCGCCCGGGTGCAGCTCAGCGGCCTAACGTTTCGCAACTCGCCGACGACAGGCGGAACGCGGCGTGAGCATCTGGCCCTTGAAGCCTCCGGCCGCCTCGTTGCACAATGGACCTGCGCCGCAGGATCATGGCGGCGAGCCAAGCCGGGGGGCCATTGACCACTATGACTGAACCGCAGACCGAACAGCTCGACCCCGCGACGTCGACGCTGACGCTTTCCCTCGACGTCGACCTCTACTCGC